>VAWT01000174.1 GCA_005883415.1 Actinomycetota bacterium
TCTATCCACTGAGCCACGCGATGTCTGAGGAGAACGTCGAACTTGTCCGCAAAGCGTTCCAGGGCTCAGACCTGGTGGAGGTGGCGCGGACGTACTGGCACCCGGAGATCGTGTACGTGGAGGATCCACGCTGGCCCGGAGCAGCTCGATATGAGGGTCGGGAAGCGGTGCTCCGATGTTTTCAGGCCTACATGGAGGCCTTAGGCCCAGATGAGGACGGCTCAGCAGCCGTAGAGCGGGTCGTTGACGCCGGAGCGCGCCAGGTGGCGCTCGTCCGTTTTCAAGGCCGCTCGGCTAGCGGCCTCCCCCACGACCACCTATGGGGCTATGTGGTCGAAGTGACGGGGCGGCGAGTCGCCTTTTTACGCGCGTACTACGAGCCCGAGGAAGCGCTCGAGGCCGCCGGGCTACGTGAATAGGGCAATCAGCCCTCCGCCTTCTTCACCGGAGCATCCGAGTCCGGGACCTGCGCCGCGTACGAATCATTGCTGTCGCGTAGCTCTTCGTCGCCTAGATCGACGCCGTAGTAGTCCCGCAGAGCACGGTCATGCTCCTCGGAGAGCTCGCCTTCGGGGTCCGCCTCGGGAGAGTCTTGAATGTGCTGAATGGAGTAGGGGACGCGGAGCTCGTCGTTCTCCTCCTTGAGCCGCGCCAGGGGGATGAATACAACGCGATCAGTCGCCATCCCCGTCGAGGACTTGACCGTCACCCACATCGGGTCGCCATCCTGCTCGTATATCTCGCAGATCTCCCCTACGTCGCGCCCCTGCTGGTCGGTGATCTTCTTCCCCGGCAAGCTGCCCACGTCTTCGATCGGCCTTGCTGGCGATGCCATCGGTCTCCTCCTTTGAACACGCTCGGTCGTGCTGGGCTACCCCGCCGGAGCGCGCCCAATCGCCTCCGCGGTCATGATCCGTGGCCCTTGGCGGCGGGTAGACTCGAATTGAGGAGAGCGTGCGGCAGCTAACCGGACTAGACGCGCAGTTCCTGGCGCTTGAGACGCGGCGCCAATACGGCCATGTGGGCGGAATGGCGGTCCTTGACCCGAGCACCACCCCGACTGGACGGCTGGAGCTGGCCGACGTCCACAACCTGATCGCCGGGCGGCTGCCACTGTTGCCGCCGTTCCGCTGGAGGCTGAAGCAGGTGCCGTTGGATCTCGATTACCCGTACTGGATCGATGACCCGGACTTTGACCTCGAATACCACGTCCGCGAGTTGGCGCTGGCGCCTCCACCGACTGACGCAAAGCTGGCCGAGCAGGTGGCTCGCATCTTCTCCCGGCCGCTCGACCGCTCGCGCCCGCTGTGGGAGGTGTACCTGATCCATGGGCTTCGGGATCGGCGGGTCGCGTTGCTGACGAAGATCCACCACTCGGTCATCGACGGTATGTCGGGGGCCGAAATTCTCGGTGTGCTGCTGGACCTGACCCCCGAAGGTCGCGAACCTCCGCCGCCGCTCGAACAGAAGGGTGAGCGTGACCCGGGCGAGCTCGAGATGCTGGGGCGAGCGTTGCTCGGAACGCCCCGCTACTTCGAGCGAGCGCTTGGCGCCCTTCCGTCGACCTTGCCGAACCTCGAGGAGGCGCCGATCCTCAGGGAGCTGCCGGGCGCGAAGACGCTGGGCGCGGTGAGCGGGCGGCTAGTGCGTGCGCTGCGACGCAGGCCATCGCGGGTGCTCGAGCGGTCCAACCTGACGCCACCGCGGACAAGCTTCAACGGCCGGGTATCCGCCCATCGGCGGTTCGCGTTCGGCCAGCTTTCGCTCGACGCGGTCAAGGCGATCAAGAACGAGCACGGAAGCACGGTCAACGACGTGGTCGTCGCCCTGTGCGCCGGTGCTGTTCGGCGTTGGCTCGAGGAGCACGAGGAGCTGCCGGATCAGCCGCTCGTCGCGCAGATGCCGGTGTCGGTCAGGACCGAGGAGCAGCAGGGCACGTACGGAAACCGGATCGGGATGCTGGCCGTGCCGGTGTTCACAGACGAGGCAGACCCTGTGCAGCGTCTGCGACGGACGCACGAGGCGCTCAAGGCCGCCAAGGATCTGCACAAGGCGCTCCCGGCACAGCTGCTCCAGGACGCGACGCAGTTCATCCCGCCCGCCGTGTTCGCCCGCGCCTCGCGCGTGACGATGTCGCTGGCGGCGACGCGCCGACCGATCTGGAACCTGGTGATCTCCAACGTGCCTGGGCCTCAGTTCCCCCTGTATTGCGCGGGGGCACGAATGGAGGCCAACTACCCGGTATCGGTGATCACCGACGGCATGGGGCTCAACATCACGGTCATGAGCTACTGCGGACACCTCGACTTCGGGATCGTCGCCGACCGTGAACAGATGCGCGATGTATGGAAGCTCACCGACTGGCTGGCCGAGTCGCTGGCCGAGCTTCAGCCGCAACCGCGCGAGGAGGCCGTCAAGCAGGCCTAATCGGCCCGCCAGGCGAGCCCATTGGGCGGTTCGTCCCGGGCGGCTACCAGGCCTGCGCGTCGCCGCAGCGGGGGCAGTCCACCGAGGTAGACACCGCTGCCTGGAACACGAGCCCGCATCGGCACGCATAGAGCGCGTTGTCTTGGGGCGGACCGGCCTCCCGCGCCCGCCGGCGTTCGAGCGGAAGCGCCGTGCCGTGGGCAGCGTGGCTCGCGATCGACGGGCCGTGGTCTGCCACCGACCTGCCGCCAAGCCCCCGGCGGCGGCCCGAGGCGGTCTGGTATCTGGTGAGTCGAACTTGCACTTTCATTCAATAACGGTCCGTCCCGCAGATGGTTTCGCCCTCGCCCGGGGAAATCCTCGGTCTAACGCGACGCTAATCGTGGCCCTCGACGGGTCCGCGCACGGTCGGTCCTGGGGTAGCTGCACTGCCAGACCGGTTCCGTATGGGAAAATGGCCGCCCATCCATGGATCCGAGCCGCAAGCGAGTCATCCGCCTGACGCTTGCTCTCACCGCCGCACTGTTGCTGGCCTCGGCGCTCGTCTATACGAGTTTCAGTGCCGGACGGGAGGAGCTGACTGCCGCACAGCTGTTGCAAAAGGCCAAGCCCGGTCAGTCCTACGTCCTGGCTGGCACCGTCCTGGACGGCTCGGTGCATCGGGCCGGCTCGCTCCTGTTCTTCCGGGTGCGCGACCCCAAGCTCCACCTCTCGGTGCCGGTGAGCTATACAGGCCTCGTCCCGGATCCGTTCCAGCAGGGCCGGGGCGTGCTGGTCACGGTCGACCAGCGGGGCTCGCAGTTCATCGGCGAGCAGAATTCGTTAACCACCAAGTGTCCGTCGAAGTACCAGGCGGCGAGCGGGGCTGCATGACATGGCACTGATCGGTCGCGCGCTCCTGATCCTCGGGCTGCTGGTCTCGATCTACGGGGTCGGGGCCTCGCTGTATGGAGCTCGCACCGGACGCCGGGAATGGGTGGCCTCCGGACGCCGCGCGGTATACGCGCTGGCCGGCCTGATGGCGATCGCGTTCGCGATCCTCGAGTGGGCGTTTTTGAACAACAAGTTCTCGTTCAACATCGTCGCCAGCGGCTCGAGTACCACCACGCCCACGATCTATAAAGCGGCGGCCGTGTGGGCGACCCAGCAGGGCTCGCTCCTGCTCTGGGTCCTGCTGCTGTCGCTGTGGTCGAGCCTGATCCTGTTCCTGTCCCGGCGCAAGGTACGGGAGATCGCCCCATACGCGACCGCGGTGCTGCTCGGCTTCTCCACGTTCTTCACGGCGCTGATGATCCTGGCCGCCAACCCGTTCCGGACCTCGGCCAGCCCCCCGGCCGAGGGCGCCGGACTCGATCCCCTGCTGCGCCACGCGACGATGATGATCCATCCGCCGATGCTCTATTCCGGCTACACGATGCTCACGATCCCGTTCGCGTTCGCGGTCGGGGCCCTGATCACCGGGCGTACCGGCGCCGAGTGGATCCAGGTGACCCGGCGGTTTGCGCTCGCCGCCTGGCTCTGTCTGGGCGTGGGGATCATGCTCGGCGCCCGCTGGTCCTACACGGAGCTCGGCTGGGGCGGTTACTGGGCCTGGGATCCCGTGGAGAACGCGGCGCTGATGCCCTGGCTGCTGGCCACGGCGTTCCTGCACTCGATCATGATCCAGGAGAAGCGGGGAATGCTGAAGCGGTGGAACCTTTCGCTGATCCTGGGCACCGGGACAATGGCCATCGTCGGCACGTTCCTGGTGCGGTCAGGGATTCTGTCCTCGATCCACGCCTTCGTCTCGGATCCCGCGCTCAACATCTCCTTCGTGGCGCTGATCGGGACGATGCTGATCGGCTCGGTCGGGCTGATGATCTGGCGTCGCGACGGACTGCGGTCCGAGGCCAGGTTGGACTCCCTCTTGTCGCGCGAGGCGGTTTTCCTGTTGCAGAACCTGGTGCTGGTCGCCCTCGCGCTGGTGATCTTCTGGGTGACGTTCTTCCCGCTGATCTCCGAAGCGATCACCGGCACGCAGGTGTCGGTGGGACCGCCCGCGTTCAGGCCCTTCGTCGTCCCGCTCGCGCTGATCCTCGTGCTCCTATCGGGTATCGGGCCGATCATCGCCTGGCGGCGGGTGACGCTGCGCAACCTGCGCCACAGCCTCGCTTTCCCGTTCGCGGCGGGAATCTCAGCGCTGGTCGTGCTGCTCGTGGTGCTCGGCCCTTCCCACGGCCTAGCGCTCGCGATGTTCAGCATTGGGTCTTTCGTGATCGCCGCCGTGGGACAGGAGTTCTGGCGCGGCACCCGTGCCCGGCACGCGATGTCTGGCGAGCGGGCGCCGGTGGCGCTGCTCGCCCTCGTGCGGCGCAACCGCCGCCGCTATGGGGGCTACGTCGTTCACGTCGGCGTGGCTGTGGCGCTGATCGGCGTGGCCGCGTCGACCTCCTTCCAGCACTCCCACTACGCAACTTTGAGCCCCGGACAGAGCAGCAAGATCGACGGGTACACGGTCCGCTACGTGAAGCCCACGGTGGAAGCGACCTCGGCCAAGCTCTCATTGGGCGCCGTGCTATCGGTGTCGAAAGGCTCGCATCACGTGACCACGCTCGACACCAGGCACGAGCTGTATCCGTCTCAGGATCCGTCGCTCGGCCCGATCGGACGTTTCTTCAACGGCTCCGACGAGAGCCGGGTCGGTCTGCAGTCGGGGTTCACCCGCGACATCTGGACCGTCGTCAACCCGAGCCTGCAGCCACTGCAGGGACTGATCTCCCAGGGAGACCAGCTGTTCACACGGCTGGAGGCGCAGGCCATGCCAAAGGTCGCCAAGCTGCCGCCAGCCCAACAGCAGGCTGCGCTTGCGCCACTCTGGCAATTCCGCGACCGGGCGATCGCTGAGCTCGTGTCCCGCTACGCCAGCCATCCCTGGCCCGTCACGTTCCTTCTAATCGTGTCGCCGCTCGTGATGTGGCTCTGGATCGGCGCACTCATCGTCGCGGGCGGCGCGCTGATCGCTCTGTGGCCCGTGCCTTACCTCGCGCGGCTTCGCGCACGCTCGACTGAGTACACCGGAGGACCGGCCTCCATGCCGGCGCGCGAGCCGGCCGGAGTCGCGTAGCTCGGCACCATGGAGTTCCTGATCGTCCTCGCAGCGCTGGCGATCGTGACCCTATTCGTCACGCGGCCGCTGTGGCGGACGGCGGACGCCGGCTCGACTGGCGGAGTGGCGCCGGAGGAGATGGTCGGTGGCGAGCACGAGTCGGAAATCGATCCGGTATCGGACGCGGTGGCCGAGCTAGAGGCCGCGCGCGACGCGAAGTACCGCGAGATCCGCGACGCCGAGCTTGACCGGCGCACAGGCAAGCTCTCCGAGGGCGACTACGAAGCGATAGATCACGCGCTGCGGGCGGAGGCGGTGGAGATCATCAACGCGCTGGACGAGGCGCGCGAGCGGCTACCATCAGCCAACTGATGGTCACGCTGCTCGACATCCTCCAGGTGTTTATATGCGTCGTCCTGGTCTTCCTGATCCTGATGCACTCGGGCAAGGACTCGGGGCTGTCGGGAGCTTTCGGCGTCGGGACCGGCGCCGGTCCACTGGGTGGTGGCTCGCTCGTGGAGCGCAACCTGAACCGGTGGACGATCGCGTTCGCGGCGGCGTTCGCGGCCAACTCGCTGATCTTGACCAAGATCTCGTAGCCGGCGTGGACCACTTCCGGCCTGCGGGTGCGCGCCCGCGGCGCCCGCCCGGCGCGCCGGGGCGAGTCAGTATTGGCCGGACTCTTGGCGTAACCCGCGCGAGGCGCTCCGGGCGGGCAGCCGCGCCGCGCGAGTAGCCAGTCGGGCGAAGCCGGGCGGCAATCTCCCGTCCGTCGCCAACCACGAGCCCGCCAGAATTAAGAGCAGCCCGGCGACGGCGCCGGTGCCGGGACGCTCGCCTAGCAGCGCCACGCCGAGGCCGACGGCGATGACCGGGTTGACGTAGGTGATCACCGTCGCTCGGCTTGTGCCGGCCTCGGTGATCAGGATCGTGAAGATCACGAACGCCGCCGCGGTGCACACGAGCCCGAGCGCGATCACGCAGCCGATCGCTCCCGCGGACGGCACGGCGTGAGGGGGATCGAGTGCGGCCGCCGGGAGGAGCAGCCCCGACGCCATCGCCAAGCTCGCGCCCATCGTGGCCCGAGGGTCGAGTTGGGCCATCCGGAGCTTGACCAGCATCGGCCCGATCGCGTATCCGACCGCCGCCAGCAGGATGGCCCCGGCGCCCAGGAGCTCCCCTCCTTGGCCGGCGATCTCGATTCCCATGAGCATGATCACGCCGCCGAACCCGAGCAGAAGCCCCAGCGCACGGACGGGCGTCGGCCGCTCGGACCGGTCAAAGCGCAGCGCGAGCAGCGCCAAGATAAGCGGCACCGAGGAGATGAGAATCGCTCCCAGCGACGAGGAGACGCGCGTCTCGCCGGCGGCGATCATCGGGAACGGGATGCAGATCTCGACCACCGCGTAGACCAGCAGCACCCGCCACTGTCCGCGCAGGGACGAAAGCGTGCCCGCGCGCCACGCGAGCGCCATCAGCACCACCGCCGCCAGCGTCACCCGTCCCCAAGCCAGGAAGGCCGGCGTCATGCCATGGCGGACCGCCACCCGGATCAGCAGGTAGGGGATACCCCAGATGATGGAGATCGCCCCGAATGCAAGCCAAGCGCGACGGGTCAGGGGTGGCCTCCGTCGCGGCGCGCACACGCCATCGCTCGATCGTAGCCGTGGCGAGCGAAACGCGAAGTCGGGCGATCGCCGGCTCAGTACGCCGCGGCGTATAACTCCCGCAGCTCACCCAGCTCTGCAGCGGTCGGAGTGAGGTGTAGCTCGGGGCGACCGGCAGCCTCCTCCGCGCAGCGCTCCAGTTCTCCCTCAGAGACGCCCAGTTCTCGTAAACGCGCGGCACCCGTCAGCGCTCCCAGACGGGCGGCGGCCGCCGCCGGGTCCTCGCCCAGGGCATCGGCCAGCCGGGCGATCGGCTCGGGGACACGCCGGGCAAGGGCTGGGATCGAGTGCGGGAGCATGATCGCGTTCGAGCTGCCGTGAGAGACCCCGGCGAAGCGCACAAGTGTCTGGGACAGGACGTGGTGCAGGCCGTAGCCCGTCGAGCCGATCGCATAGCCGGCGAGCAGCGCGCCCAGCGCAAGCGCGTCGTGATCTGGCTGGGCGCCGGGCGCGCCCTGGAAACCTGCGACGAGCAACCGGGCAGCCTCTACAGCGGCCATCGCGGGGACCGGACTCGACAGCGGCGTCAGCGGTCCCTCCACAGCGTGCCCCAGCGCGTTGCAGGCGCTCGCGGCAAGCTCCTCCAGCGGCTGGGAGGTCGACAGGGACGGGTCGTCGATCACCAGCGCCGGGCGGACACGCGCGGTGGTGGCGTCCACCCCCTCGGCGTGGCGGTGAATGGCCGTCATCTGAGCCCCAGACAGGGTGGTCGGGATGGCCGCCACGCGACGCGGTGGGTCAGCGGCGGCCAGCGCTTTGGCGACGTCGATCACGCGGCCGCCGCCGAGGGCGACCAGCAGCTGGGCGCCGACCTGTCCTCGCAGCAAGGCCGCGATCTCGTCGACTCGCCCGGGCTGCACATCGTGAACCGCGGCCGCGCGGTCGCGCAGCGTCCCCGGATCGTGCATCAGCGCCCGCGGCGTCGTCAGCAGCGCATAGCCCTCAGTCAGCAGATCTCCGGCCTGCGCCAGCGCCCCGCGCCCGAACACGATCAGCCGCTCGCCGTCCTGCCAGCGAAAGGGAGCGACGGTGGAGAGGGATCCGGGGGAGAGGGACGCGACCATCACCCCAGAACCGGCGTGCGCAGCTCGCCCAGCCCCGGCGCCGCGAGCACCACCTCGTCACCCGGCTCGATCCAGCGCCCGTCCAATGTCCCGATGTCGAGCAGTGAGCCGCCGGTGAGCGTGCCGGAGCCGAGCACGTCGCCGGGCCGCAGCCGGGTGTTCCGGGCGGCCTGCGTGACGAGCTGGGGCCACGAGAAGTGCATCGGCTTCGCCGAGGCGCCGGCCACGGCCCGGCCATTGACCGCGGCCGTCGCCTCGAGCTCCAGCCGCTCGCCGTCGAACGGGAGCTCGTCAGGGGTGACCAACCAGGGACCGAGGCTGGTGGCGAAGTCCTTGCCCTTCGCGGGGCCGAGGCCAACGGTCATCTCGCGGCGTTGAATGTCGCGGGCGCTCCAGTCGTTGAGCAGCGCGAACCCGGCAATCTGCTCATCGAGACCGATGACGGCCGCGATCTCGAGCTCGAAATCGAGCATCTGGCACGACGGTGGCCGCCTCACGGCCTCGCCGGGACCGAACACCGCAGCTGGATTAGAGAAATAGAAGACCGGAGCTTCGTACCACGCGTCTGGGATCTGCGGTGCGCCGCGTCGCTGAAATCCCGCCCGGACGTGGCCCTCGTAGGCATAGAAGTCGCGCACGCTGGGAGGCGAGGGGATCGGGGCCAGCAGCCTCGCGTCGGTCCGGCGGTGTGTGGCTCCCGCTGCCTGCCGTCCGGTGCCAGCCAACCAATCGAGCATGTCCCGAGCTTCGAGCTCCTCGATCGCGCCGTCGGAGCGCAGCGAGCCCACCCGCTCCCGGCCATCACCGATCGCGAACGTGACCAGTCTCACGAGCCGAGTCCGTCGACCAGCCGTAGCAGGTCCAGCGGCCAGGTCATCGGATCTGGGCCCCAATCCGCTCGAACGCCGCGTCGGGGATGGAGCTGAACGCTTGCACGACGCGTGGGTCGAACTGGGCTCCGACTTGACGGGTGATGATCTCCCGCGCCGCGCTGAACGATGAGGCCGGGCGGTACGGACGGTTAGTCGTCAGCGCGTCGAGCACGTCGGCAACCGCGAACACCCGCGCGGCCAGCGGGATCTGCTCTCCGGCCAATCCGTCCGGATAGCCCTGACCGTCCCAGCGCTCATGGTGGAAGCGGACGACGTCCGCCGCGGCGCCCAGAGAATCGATCCGCCGCACGATGTCTGCCCCGATCGCTGGGTGTTGCCTCATCAGCGCCTGTTCTTCGTCGGTGAGTGCGCCGGGCTTGAACAGGATCGCGTCAGGAATCGCGATCTTGCCGACGTCGTGGAGCAAGAACCCCAACTCGAACTCCGCAGTGTCAGACACCGAGATCCCGAGCGCTCGGGCGATCTCCAGCGCATATGCGGTGGCTCGCTCCGCATGTTTGCTGGTGTGGCCGCGCCGGGCCTCGATCGCATTTGAAAGCGCACGCACGGTGGCCATGTGCGAGCGCCTCAGCTCCTGCGAGCGGCTCCTCTCCTGCTCGAACTCCTTGCGCATGTCGGCTGCGTAGCGCTCGAGCCGCCGCACCTTGTCCCCCGACTCCCGCTCCCGGCCGGCGAGCTCCGACCGGAGCCTCGCGATCTCCTTGATCAGCTCGGTCTCGTTCCTTACGGCCACGGAACCAGCGTAACCCTCCGGCGCGACGAAAAGCGCTGCATTTGCTCACCGAGATATCTGGAGCCGGAGGGCGATTCGCGGGGTACCATCGCGTCATGTCGCTGCTCGCTGCCCGGATCGGCCGTCACCCCGCGGCGGCGCGGTTGTTGTCGAGTCGGTGAGGGGTTTCAGCCCCAGGCAGGGGCTGCTGCTGACGGCGCTGGGCGCCTTGCTCGCGGGCTGCGGCGGGCACGCTGCGACCATCTCGAGCAGGTCGACCACGTCGAGCACTTCGCCCCCGGCGACCACGGCGGCTGGCTCTCACAGTCCGGGAGCGATTCCCGATGGAGACTGGACGAGGTTCGACTACGGCCCGCAACGCTCCGGCGTCGGGCCGGCACGCACCGGGATCACTTCCGCGAACGTCTCCGCGCTGCGCCGCCGTGTCGTCCGCATCGACGGCGTGGCCGACTCGTCCCCGATTCAGCTCCACCGCGTGCGAGTACGGGGGCGCGTGCGCGACGTGGTCATCGTGACTACCACCTACGGGAGGACGATCGCGATCGATCCGGCGACCGGCGCGAAGCTATGGGAGTACGTCCCGAATGGCATTCGTAGCTATCAAGGGACGTCCCAGATCACGACAGCCTCACCGGTGGCCGGGCCCGATCGGGCCTACGTGTACAGCGCCAGCCCGGATGGGGTGATTCACAAGCTCCAGCTGTCGAACGGAGCGGCGGTGTGGTCGACGCGAATCACGTTTGACCCCACCCTCGAGAAGATCGCGGGGGCGCTGAACATCTCGGGGTCTTTCGTAGTCGCCGTAACCGGCGGCTACTTCGGCGACGCGCGGCCGTACCAGGGCCATGTGGTGTTGATCGACCGCGCCAGCGGCGGCGTCGTGCATGTCTTCAATTCGCTCTGCTCGGATCGCCACCAGCTGATCGATCCACCCAGCTCGTGCCCGGCGAGCGACTCTGCCATCTGGGCCAGATCGGGGGCGGTGGTGGAATCCGGTACTGGAAGGCTGCTCGTGGCGACAGGAAACGGACCGTTCAACGGCTCCACCAACTGGGGCAACAGCGTGCTCGAGCTCAGCCCTCACGCCACCGCTCTCCTTCACAGCTGGACGCCTGTCAACGAGGCCCAGCTCAGTGCCTCCGATACCGATCTGGGCAGCACCGGCCCGGCGGTGCTTCCAGGAAAGCTCGCGGTGCAGGGCGGCAAGGACGGCCGGCTGGCGCTGCTGGACCTGAACCGCCTCAACGGGACGACAGGCGGAGCCGGCCCGCTGAAGGGCGGCGCGCTGCAGACGATCTCTGCGCCCGGCGGCGGCGAGGTGCTGACAGCGCCGGCGGTATGGAACACCGGTTCTCGCACGTACGTGTTCGTCGCCAACGATTCCGGCACTGCGGCCTACGTACTGCGCGGCCGCCGGCTGCACGTGGCGTGGCAAGACGGTACCCCGGGGACGAGCCCCGTCCTGGCCGGCGGGCTGCTGTACGTCTACGACGAGGTCGACGGCACGCTACGGGTACTGCGGCCCGCCACCGGCGGCACGGTCGCCGCGCTGCCCGCAGCCAAGGGGCACTGGAACAGCCCGATCGTCGTCGGAGGACGGGTGATCCTCCCAGTCGGCGGAGGCACCGAAGGCCCCGACCACGTGACAAGCGGCAGGGTGTTCATCTACCACCTGACGGGCCGCTGAAGCCGGGGCCGCGGCTCAGGTCCCGGCGCCGAGCACGTGCCCCAGTAGGTTTCGTGTCATCGTCACGACCCTGGGGTCCGGGGCCCGGGGGACATCGGGCGAGGCGCTCGGAATCGGGTCGAGCCCCAGCTCCCAGCCCAGCGTGCCGCTGTCGAACACGATCGCTCCCGAGGGCCCCACGTACAGCGTGCTCTGGGCCACGTCGTCCCCTGGACCGGGAACGGGCTCGCCGGGGGCCGCGCTCATGCAGGGGGCGCTGCCCGAGCCGACGACCTCGGTGCCCGGCGGTGTCAGCGACGTCGTGCGGTCGAGCTCGTAGCCGACGATCCCGGGAATTCTCGTAGACGCCGTCATCCCCGTGCCGGCGAACAGCCACGACGGCTTCAGTGCCGGGGCCGGCGACCAGGCGTAGTAGCGGTACCTAGGTGGTCCCGGCAGGCTGAGCCGTGGCGTGATGCACCCCAGATACGCCGAGGAGGTCAAGCGCGCACCGCGGTCTTCGAACGGACCGGTGGGATCGGTGTGGTCGGGGTCCACCTGGACGTGCTCCTTGTAGGAGACGATCACGTGCGCCGGGCGCCCCGATTCACTGGACGCGCTGGTCGCCGGGCGATAGCGAACGCGCCAGGCGAGCGTGTCGGATGCGAAGAACAGCAGGCTCTCACCGGCGGCGAAGGCCTGGGCGAACGCTTGCTCCTGGCGCCCAGACCAGTACTCGGAGTGGCCGAAGTCGATCAGCGCTCGATGGCCCCGGACCTGTCCAGGATCCTCGTCGACCGACTCGCTGGTCGTGTAGGAGACCGGATAGCCGTAGCGCTCGAGAAACCGAATCAACGCCACATCGCGGCTGAAGAACTGGCCTGCGCCCGTGACACTGTCGTATGGCCGGTCGTATGAGACCTCGACCCCCTGCGTCGTCCCAGTCAGGCCGACCCGGTCCGTCCCTCCGGGGTAGAGGCTGTCCCCGCCCCAGCCGTTGTAGGCCTCATACGTCGAGGTGGGAAGCTGCGCCAGCACCTGCTGCGGCCTCGAAGCCTCGACGACGAACAGGCAATCGCTCTCGCCGGTGGCTGCCATCAGCCTGGCGATGTACACCCCGCTGGCCAACCCCGACGGAACCTGGAAGCTGAGCGTGGGGTGCCAGTGGCAGTCTGTGAGCCCGGTCTCGAAGCGGTGCGTGCACGGGGGTTGCTGGACGAGCGGGAGGGGCTGGGACTGAAGGACCTCGCGGCCGCCGGCGCCCTCGTACCACCCGATGCGGAACACGCGGACCCGCACCGACGAGGAGCCGGGAGCGCTGACGTACACCCGCTCGGTCTCGCCCGGTCGGACACTCTGCTGGGCGACGTAGCCGCTCACGTTGCCGTGGGCCAGACCGCCCACCTGGGCCGCAGGGCCGGGCAGTCGCCAAGCTCTGGAACCGCCATCCGAGCTGTGAGGCTTCCAGAACGGATAAGGCTGCGGCAGGCTAGCGATCGTCGCCGGGGAAGGGCTGCTATAGCCGCGGCGTCTTTTTAAAACACCAGCCCGACGGGGTACAGTCTGTAAGGTCGTAGGTCAATCGACAAGGGGGTCTAGACGTGAAAAGGTCCTACCTGCTCGCCGCGGTGCCCATCGTCGCGGTCATCGCCAGCGCCTGTGGTTCGAGCAACAAGTCGACCACCAGCGCGCCAGCCGCCACGACGCCGGCCACCAGCACCGCTGCTCCTGCGACGTCCGCCGCCACCAAGGTGTCCGTTGCCTCGGTCGACGGACTCGGGCCGGTGCTGGTCAATAGTGAGGGCAAGGTGCTCTACACCTTCGTTCCCGACAACGCCAAGAAGGTGACCTGCGTCGGTGCATGCGCGGTGGTATGGCCGCCTCTCAAGCTCTCAGGCTCGACGGCCGCCGGCTCCGGCTCGGTCAAGGCCTCCCTGCTGGGCTCGGATTCCAATCCAAGCGGCGGAAAGGTCGTCACATACGCCGGCTGGCCGCTCTACACCTACGTCGCTGACACGGGCCCCGGAACGGCGAGTGGTCAGGCCAAGAACCTGAATGGCGGGCTGTGGTATGTGATCTCGCCGGCAGGGACGGTGATCAAGAAGCAGTCGAAGTAGTCTTCGACCTACTGAGCGCCTCGGCAGCAGCCACGCAGAGGCGGGAGGCCTCGTCGGCCACCTCGTCCTTTGAAAGCTTCAGCATGCCGTTCAGCCATTCGCTGACCGCTTCGGCCAGTCCGCCGACGAGCATCGTCGTGATGAGCCGGAGCGGCGCCCGGTAGTGATCGGCCTCCAGCCCGGATAGCAAACGCATCTGCTCCGCGAGCACCTCGGCGTATGCGCGCATCGTTGCCGCTCGGCGCTCGTGGAGTGGCGTCGAGGAGATGGCCTCCACGTACGCCCGCGCCTTGCGCGGGTCATCGGTGAGGGAGTCGATTAGGGCGCCCGCGGCGGCGCGGCAGCGCTCGAAGAGATCCGCCGGAGCCTGCTTCAGAGCCGCGTCGATCGCCTCGTGGGTCGGCACGGAGAAGGCGTCGAACATCGCCACTAGCAGCTCATCGAGACTGCGAAAGCTCTCGTAGAAGTAGCGCTCAGTCAGGCCGGCACGGGCGCAGACGGCGGTCATTGTCATGTTGGATAGACCCCTGGCTCCAAGCACGTCGAGGCCGGCCTCGACCAGCCGCGTGCGGCGGCTCGACTGGCGCTGTGAGGCGCTCAGGCCTCCGTACTTGCGCGTCGCTGGGGCGGCCACCGTTTCATATTGACAGGATGGTCTGTCAGATACTACGGTGTGCGGCAGCGCGAGATGGAGCTTCCGGCGCCTGAACAAACGATCTCCCTGCCGAAGGTCATCGCGGATGTCCGGCGCGAGCGGGCATCGCACCCCCAGCTACCCCCGGGAGAGACGGGGTTCAACCCCCTCCGGACCCACCGCTTGCAGCGTGACTCGCTGCGCGTCCTGCTCGGCTATTACCAACGCTACGGGCCGCTGTTCACGCTAAGGGTGTTCCACCGGCTGGTCGTGTTCATGCTCGGTCCCGAAGCCAACCACTTCGTCACGGTTTCCGGGGCCGAGCACTTCAGTTGGCGCCGGGGAATGTTCGGCGAGCAACTGATCCCACTCCTCGGCGACGGGCTGATCACCACCGACGGCGGTTACCACGACCGCGCGCGGCGAATCATGATGCCGGCGTTCCACGCCCGCCGAATGGAGTCTGCGGTGGCGGTGATGACGGAGGAGGCTTCGCGGGGGCTCGACCGTTGGCGGCCGGGCAGGACGCTCGACGTGTACGCCTGGATGCGGGATGTCGCGATCAGGATCGCCATGCGAGCTCTGCTGGGTTTTCATCCCGACGATCACGCTGGACAGAGGGCAGCGAAGCTGTTCGAACGCGCCCTGTCGTTCTACGACACCGAAACCTGGATGATGCTGCTGCGTGGCCCAGGCTCGCCCTGGGCCCGCTTGCAGCACGCACGCCGACTGCTCGACCAGGTCGTGTGGGCGGAGATCGAGCGGCGCCGGACGTCCGGGGAGGTGCTCGACGACGTCCTCAGCATGCTGATCGCCGCCCGGGATGAGGACGGGAGCGCGTTCAGCGATCGAGAGCTACGCGACCACGTGATGACTCTGCTGTTCGCCGGTCACGACACCTCGTCCTCGACGCTGTCCTTTCTGCTCCATCAGCTGGCCAGCAACCCGGCGGTGCTCGAGCGGGTGCTCGGCGAGCAGGACCGGGCCCTGAACGGCCGCGTCCCCACTGCGCAAGAGCTTTCCACGCGACTCCCCG
>VAWT01000420.1 GCA_005883415.1 Actinomycetota bacterium
CGGCTTGTCGCTCGAGCGGCAGGTAGCCGATCTCGTCAACGACGAGCAGCTGGTAGCGCTCCAGGCGCCGGAGCTCGGCCTCGAGCTGGTTGCGTTCTTGGGCTGCTTTTAGCCGTGAGACCCATTGCTGGGCGGTGGCGAACATCACCCGGTAGCCGTGCTGGCAGGCTTTGATCGACAATGCCGTAGCGAGGTGTGTTTTGCCGGTGCCGGGCGAGTAGGTCTCGCACTACTCATGTTGTTGATCCTTTGCCGGAGCGGGTGCGGCTGGTGGCGGCGCCGGGGGCGCTTCGCGACGTCGACCTGGAGGTGCTTGGCTGGCGGGTTGATGCCGGCGAGACGCTTCTGACGTGCCGGCTGGTGGACGGCAGCGTCGGGCGGGTGCCGGCGCGTTGGACGGATCTTGCGGTGCGGGTCTCGCCGGCAGCTCCGTTGGGGGTGCTGGGATCGCCGACGGGATGGCGGCTGTTTGCCGACGTTGCTGCCGGGGTGCGGTCGCGTCGTCCGCTGCGGGGCGCAGCCTCCGCCGAAAACGGAGGTGCGAATGTCGGGTCAGCTCGCGTTGGCGACCAACGAGAGGGCGACCGCGGCGGCAGCGGTGTGGGAGACGCTGCCGGCCGCGGTGCAACAGCAGGTGACGCTCGCGCTGGCACGGTTGCTCGCGCAGCTGGTGGAGGGCGAGCGTGATGAGTGAGCGGGGGAAGGTCACCGAGGCGCACCGTCGCCGACGCGCGGTGGTGTATGTGCGCCAGTCGACGCTTCATCAGGTCGAGCGCAACGTGGAGTCCGCCGCGCGGCAGTATGCGCTGCGCGACCGGGCGGTCGAGCTGGGTTGGCCGGCGGAGTCGGTGCTGGTCGTCGACGAAGACACCGGCCGCTCGGGCAGCAGCACCGCCGGGCGGATCGGTTTCAAGGAGCTGGTGGCCGAGGTCGGACTCGGTCATGTCGGGCTGGTGCTCGCGCTTGAGGTCTCACGGTTGGCGCGCTCCTCCGCGGACTGGCATCAGCTCTTGGATCTGTGCGCGCTGACAGGCACGCTGATCGCCGACGTCGACGGCGTCTATTCGCCGGCCGATTTCAACGACCGGCTGCTGTTGGGGTTGAAGGGCACGATGTCGGAGGCGGAGCTGCATCTGATCCGCGCGCGGTTGGACGGCGGGCTTCGGAACAAGGCCGAGCGCGGCGAGTTGCGGCTCGCGCTGCCGGTCGGGCTGGACCGCGACGAGGACGAGCGGATCACGCTCTCCTGCGATGAGCAGGTCCGTCACGCGATCGAGCGCGTGTTCACGCTGTGGCGCCAGGTGGGATCAGCCCGCCAGGTCGTGATGGAGCTGATCGACGAGGGTCAGAAACTGCCGCGGCGATCGGTCGGGCAGCGCCGGATCCGGTGGGCGCGCGCGAGCTATGGGGCGGTGCACGACTTCCTCACCAACCCCGCCTATGCGGGAGCGTTCGTGTTCGGCAAGACGCGCCAAGAGAAGCGCCTTGATGCTGAGGGTCGTCTCCGGGTCAAGGTGGTCGAGCTGCCGGTCGAGCAATGGTCCGTCTGCCTGCCCGAGCACCATCCCGGCTATGTCACCTGGAACGAGTACCTCTCCACGCGAGCGAAGTTGACGGCGAACGTGAGACCCCGCGGGCAAGGAGGCGGCGCTCCCGGACAAGGCAACGCGCTGCTGCAGGGCCTGGTTCGCTGCGGGCGCTGCGGCCGGCGAATGCAGGTCGCCTATTCGGGCAACGGCGGCAACGTCCCGCGGTACCTGTGCTCGGTCGGGCACATCATGCATCACACCGGCCGTCGCCGCGACCGCCGGGGCGATCCGCGAGCTCGAGGACCAGTATCAGACGCGCATCGCCGGTCAGCGGCTGGCGCTCGAGCGAGCGCAATACGAGGCCGAGCGGGCGGAGCGACAGTTCGACGCATGCGAGCCCGAGAACCGGCTCGTGGCCCGAACCCTGGAGTCAAAGCTCGAAGAAGCGCTCGCCGGCGTCGAGCGCGAGCAACGCATGATGAGCACCATCGAGCGCACGCGACCGGTGCCATTGACCGACGCCGAGCGCGAGTCGCTCGCTCAAGTCGCGCGGAACCTGCCCCGGCTGTGGAGCGCGAAGACAACAACCCAGCGCGATCGCAAGGCGCTGCTGGGCACGCTGATCAGCGAGGTGGTGGTCACAATCGATCGCGAACGACACAAGGCTGCCGTGGAGATCTTCTGGGAAGGCGGAGCGTGCAGCGAGCTGCAGCTGCGCGTGAACCGATATCAGGGACCGCGCCGGCTGCCCGAGGACACGATCGACCTAATCCGCCGGCTCGCAGCACACCACCCCGACGAGCAGATCGCGGCGATCCTCAACCGCCAAGGTCGACGCACCGGCCAAGGCCTGCCGTTCACCCGCTCCCGCGTTCAAGGCGCACGGTTCCGCGCCGACATCCCAGCCGCGCCACCACCCGACCCCAACAGTGAACTGGTGACGATCCAGCGCGCCGCCGCCGAGCTCGGCGTCTCGCACTTCACGATCCGCCGCTGGCTCAACGACGGGCTGCTCCCGGGCGAGCAGACAACCCCCGGCTCCCCGTGGCGGATCCGCCTAACCGACGAGGTCCGCGCCCGCTTCGTGCCCGATGTTCCCAACGGGTTCGTGACGCTCGCCGAGGCAGCCAAACATCTCGGCGTCGCCCGCCAGACGGTTTTGCATCAAGTCCAACGCGGCCAGCGACAGGCGATCGAAGTCACACAAGGCCGCCGAAAAGGCCTCAGGATCGAGGTTCCCGCCGCGGAGCTTGGACTCTTTGCCCAACCATGATCGAAAGGAAGCAGTGTGAAACAAGACAGGGCGGCCCCAACAGCACGACGTTGTCTTTGGCGTGCAGGAAGTCGAGCTGGCCGAGGTGCTCAACGATCT
>VAWT01000152.1 GCA_005883415.1 Actinomycetota bacterium
ATTCGACGAGGCGTTCGGCACCAAGGTGCTCGAGGGCTACGGCCTGTCGGAGACAACCGGCATGGGCACCTTCAACCAGCCCGACCGAGAGCGCAAGCCGGGATCCATCGGCGTGCCGATGGGCGACACCGAGATCCGGCTGGTGGACGAGGAGGACAAGGATGTACCTCAGGGCGAGCCAGGAGAGCTTGTGATGCGCGGCTCGTTCGTGATGACGGGGTACTGGAATCGCGACGAGGCCACGGACGAGGTGATGCGCGACGGCTGGTTCCACACCGGCGACATCGCCACTGTCGACGAGGACGGCTACTACTTCATCGTCGACCGCAAGAAGGATCTGATCATTCGCGGCGGGTACAACGTCTACCCCCGCGAGCTGGAGGAGGTCCTGTACGAGCACGAGGCCGTCCGGGAGGCCGCAGTGCTCGGCGTGCCGCATCCCGACCTGGGCGAGGAGGTGGGCGCCGCCGTGGCCCTCAAGCAGGGATCGAGCGCCGATCCTGATGAGCTTCGCCAGTACATGAAGGAGCGGGTCGCTGCCTACAAGTACCCGCGCGTCATCTGGCTGGTCGACGAGCTCCCAAAGGGGCCGACGGGAAAGATCATCAAGCGGGAGATCGAGGTGCCGGCGGAGGAGCTCGAGCGAGCCTGAGCTCGGGGTTTTAGGCCGGCTCGCGTGGCGGTCGCTCGACGACCTCCAGCATGTGAACGACGCGATCGGTGTAGATCTCGTGCGCGACCAGGCCGGCGCACGCGAGCGTGGCGACCAGCAGCCCGTTGGCCAGCGTCAGCCAGCGGCTGACATCAGGCGCGAACGCCGCGGCCCCCACGATCTCCCAGACGGCGACGGCGGCGGTCGCCCCGCCGAGCAGCGACCACAGTCCGAGTACTCGGCCCGACACCCGAAGCTCGGGGTGGCCCTCAGGCCGAAGTCTTCGGTGGCGCCGGAGAACGGCGGTGAACGACACAGACATCGTGCAGCAGGCGACCCCGATCCCCAGCCCGACTCCCTTAACTGCGCCCGGCCCAAAGGCGGCGGCGGCCAGGATCAGCAGAACGGCTGCTCCAAGCGCACCGAGGCTGAAGAAGAACTGCTGGCGTGACAATTCCTGACCTTTCCCTAGCGCGCTCGGGAGAGCGTATCCCGGCGCTCGCGCTGGCGCAAGAGCCGATCGCAGACCGCGATGGCGTCGGAGATCGTGTCCCAGTGAAGCGCCTCCGGCGTGTCCGACGGCCAGTGGTAGTTGAGCGGAAGCTTCGTGTCTTCAACCGAGGCCAGCGTTGCCACCGGGTAGCCCGCGCGCAGCGCGATCACGGCATCCGTGGCGGCCACGGTCCGCAGTCCCCGACGGACGGGCACGCCGGCATCGGCGGCCGCGTTGGCCAGCGCCTCTCGCATTTGTTGCGGGTAGTCGCGCATTTGCAGCATTCCTTCCCCCTCGAGCACGATCATGGTCGGGCCGCCGAGGCACTCCAGGCACACGAATTCCGTGTGCTCGGGGTCCAATTCTCAGAAGTGGCGATCCCCGTACGCCTGCATCCCCTCGCTGAACGACTCCTCCGACCCGGTCGACAGGAGGAGGACGCGCAGGCCCTCGACCGGGCGCTCGCGCAGCGTGGCGGCCAGCCCCAGCAGTACCCCGACGGCAGAAAGGTTGTCGTTGGCGCCTGGCACCACGGAACGAAGGCCGATATCGGCCATGGCGTCGATGGCGCCGAACGAGAGGATCAGGCCGGCCCGAAGCAGGCGCCACATGCCCGCTACGGCGCCTGCGCAGACCATGACTGGGCCGAGCCATACTCCGTACAGGACCGGGAGTGTGTGGCTTGAGCGCTCGTGAAGGCGCGAGAGGAACCTGGGGCCGAGGCGGCCCAGCGCGGGATGGAACACGAGACCGGAATGTGCAGCGTCGTGATGGGCGATCAGGACGACTGTGCGCTCTGCGCCGGGGTCACCGGCCTCGGCGATGACGTTCCATGTTGGCCGGCGCGGGAGCAGCGCTTTGCGAAACCAGCGCCTTCCGTGCCCGAGGTCGTCCCACAGCGCGGCGGCGCTGAGGCCGCCGGCGGCCGCAGCCAGAACGCGCGAGGCGCGGCCCCGCCGGCGGAGCGCTACCGCTCCCGCGAGCGCGGCGATCGCGTTGGCGAGCCCGATCGGCCACCAATAGCCGCCGTGCGCCTGTTCCCGTTCGATCTCCGTGCGGCAACCTAATTCCTCAAGGCGCGCTGCAATCCGCTCCGCTGCCCTCCGCTCGCCGTCCGAGGCCGACGGGCGCTCGATCGCTGCCAGCTCGCGGATCGCGGCCTGCCAGTCGCCGCCATTGGCGCTCCCCATGACTCCCGTGCCGCCAATCGTTGCGGCCTCGACGGTCACTCCGGCATCGTCGGTCACCCGCCGAGGTTTATCGAAATCGCGGGTCAGGGGCGGATGACCCCAGCACGAGCGTCAAAGGCGCGTGCCCCAGCACGAGCGTCAAAGCGCGCGCGGTGGGGTAGCTCATCTCGTGCCATGACTAATCCATTCACAGCGGTCAAGAGGCTCGTACGCGAGATGCTCGCGCGGCGTAGCGCCGCGGCGCGCCGCGCACAGCGCTCCGGTGGCTTGGCGGCGGGCTCGCGCGAGGACGAGATCGCCAACGCGTCGCCCGAGCGCGCCGGCGAGCTCGCCGGTCATGCAGTCGAGCGAGTAGATACCTGACCCGGTCGGATTAGGCCTTACAGCCAGGCCCGGCGCTCGGCCTGCTGGCCGACGCCGCGAACCTGCCAGTGGCCGTGCCGCAGCGCGCGGCGGCGGCGACTGGCGCAGCGCCCCCCGAACATCCACCAGGCGACGAGGGCCCACAGTCCCCACATGGCGAGCAGCCCGGTGATGATCAAAATCGCCACAGCGATGACCGCTACGGCGGCAACGGCGATGGCCACCACCAGTGCTGGCCGCGCGAGCGGGATCGCGGAGCGCTCCGACCGTCGGGAGATGCGGTCGCTGGGCAGGTCGGAGACCACTGCGTCGAGCTCGCCGTAGGTGCGAGATTTGAATGCCTGCCCGAGGCGCTGCTCGAGCTCCTCGGCGAGCAGGCGTCCCTCCGCCGCCGCCTGGCGCAGCCGCTCGGCCACGTGCTCGCGGTCGGCGTCGGATGCTCTGAGACTGTTGCGGTAAGCCATCTCTCTCGAATAGCCGGCGACCAGTGTGAGACCGCCTGGCATCAGGCTATCGCGCGGCGCCGGGGGCGACAAGGGACGGCCTCGTGATTCTGATCACAGGCGCCAAACACCAGTGCACCCGAGCGTGGAGTGGCCTGCCTCCAACCCGGTGGCCATGGAAGAATCAGCGCTTATGGACCTCGGCCTGCGTGACCGCGCCTGCATTGTCACCGGGGCTTCAGGCGGGATTGGACACGCGACCGCGGTGACGCTGGCGCGCGAGGGTGCCGCGTTGCTGCTTGTCGGGCGCCGCGCGGACGCGTTGGCGGAGGTGGAGGCAGATTGCCGTGCGGCCGGCGGTGCGGCAGCCGCGCTCGAGCTCGACGTCACCGCGGCGGACGCCGGCGAGCGCGCGGCTTTCGAGTGCTTGCGCTATTTCGACCGCATCGACGTGCTGGTCAACGGCGCCGGCACGAGCGCCGTGCGGTCGCTGGAGCAGCTGACAGATGACGAGTGGCAGCAACATTGGGAACTGCACGTGATGGGGCCGATGCGGCTGATGCGGGCAGCCGCACCCGCGATGGCGGATCGCGGCTGGGGGCGGATCGTCAACGTGTGCTCCTCGTCCGGTAAGCGGCCGTCTGGTATGAACATGGCCTACTCGGTAACCAAGGCCGCGCAGCTGTCGCTCTCCCGCGCCTTTGCCGATCAGTACGCGAGCCGGGCCGTGCTCATCAACGCGGTCGCTCCGGGCCCGGTGTTAGGAGATCTATGGCTGGCGCCGGGCGGGCTGGCGGATCAGGCGGCGAAGGCGGGCGGTAGCACGCGCGAAGAGGTGATCGAGGCGACGGGTTCCAGGCTGCCGATTGGACGGTTCGGAGATGAGGGGGAGATCGCGAACGTGATCGTGTTCCTGTGCTCCGAGGCGGCATCGAATGTCGCAGGCGCCGCCTGGTCGGTGGACGGGGGCGCAGTGCCGGTGATCATTTGAAAAGCTCCCGCACTCGATGGCCCTGAGCACAGAAACGATCGGCAAGAGCTATGCCCCGGTCACCTACGCCGTGGGCAGGGAAAAGATCAGGGAGTACGCCGCCGCCGTCGGGGAGACCAATCCGCTTCACCTGGATCTCGCGGCCGCACGGGCGGCCGGGTACGCCGACCTGGTCGCGCCGCCTATGTTCGCCGTTGTCTATTCATCACCTGCTGTGACCGTGGCGATGTTCGATCCAGAGCTCGGGGTGGACTTCGCGCGCGTCGTGCACGGCGCCCAGGAGCTCGTCTGGGGCCCGCTTGTCATCGCCGGTGACGAGGTCATGACCACCGTGACCGTGAAGGATCTCTCCGAGCGCGGCGGGATGACCTTCTACGTGTTCGAGGCGGAGTCGGAGAACCAGCGCGGCGAGACTGTGTGCACCGGGACATGGACGATCATCGTCAGGGGAGCGTCGTGAAGCAGGGCGACCGGATCGAGCTGAAGGTCACCCCCGATCCCTACGTCACGGTTCGCTACGCGGGCGCCTCGGGCGACTTCAACCCGATCCAC
>VAWT01000175.1 GCA_005883415.1 Actinomycetota bacterium
CCCCCTCGGGAACCCGCCGACGCTGCCCGACCCGTTCCAGTAGATCAGGTACGGCGTGGCAGGATCAGAGTTAGCGGACACGTCTGGGACCTCGCGGCAGTAGCCGCTGCCGCCGCCGCAGTAGGCGCTCGTCGAATACGACTGAACGACGCCCAGCCAGCCCGGGGCTCCCGACTGGTAGGACGGCATCCGCCACCGCGAGGAGATGCCGCCGCCGCTGGCACCCGGCGCCGTCAGGGCCGCGAGCGGGCTGCCTCCGTTGTTCCACACCTGCTCGAGCGGGCGCGGACCCGGCGACTCCAATCTGGTTCCGCCGACTCCGGTGACGAATGGCTGGCTCGCGGGGTCGGCAACCGCCAGCGAGAAGTCGGGAGGCCCCTGTCCAGGCGGGTTGTTGCAGCCCTCGGACCCCTCATCGCCGGAAGCGGAGACGACCGTTTGTCCCTGGGCGGCAGCTTCCGCAAACAGCACCCCAAGGGCCTGCGCGTCCCCGGCGGGCTCCAGGGCCTCGCACTGACCCCAGGAGGCGGAGACAACCTTGCCCCGGTCCTGGCCGATGATCGCGCTCCACGTGTCGTAGTACCCCGACCCGGGCCCGGTGGCGGTGGAGTTGGGCCCTTCGTAGACGACGATGTTTGCCCCCGGCGCAAAGCCGATCGCCTGCTCGATATCGAGCGCCGCCTCACCAGCACCGGGGCCGTCGCCGGCGCCGCCATCCACGGGGATGTTCGCAATCTGCGCATGGGTTCCGTAGCAGGCCTGGAAGGCGGCGATGTCGTCCGGATCGTAGGGCTCGAGCTCGTACAGGATGATCGTCTGTCCGGCGCCCTGATCGCCGGTCAGGTACAGGCCCGACAGCCCGTACGCGGAGGCGATCTGGTCCGTCGTGAAACCGCCCTGCCCCGCCTGCGCGGCCTGGACGCCGGCGCAGGGCTGGGCCCCCCCGGTGACGACGTGGGCTCTCGCGCGCGGACGCACAGCCCCGACGGCCGAATGCTGGAGCAGCGGCCGCGGGTGGGCCAGGGTGTCCAGCCCGACTACGCTCTGGACGGCGCCCGCGATGTTCGCGTCGAGAAGCGGAGCCACGGTGTTGGCGATCGCCGCGCGGCTGCCAGACAGAGCGACCCGGACCAGCGACGTCGAGAACGCCTGCTCGAGCTGCCCAGCGGTGGTGCTCACCGGAATCGAGAGGCCGTTGGGGCTGAGCGGACCGGGCGACAGCCCGTGAGAGCGCAGCGATGACTCGACCTCGGTGATCTGACTGGGCGTGGCCCCGAAGCGCGCGGCGAACTGGGCAGGCGTGAGGTACTGGCCGTACAGGCTCGAGCCGGGGGTCGAGACCTCGTTCGCGAACGACTGAAGCCCAGCGGGATCGCGCGGGCGCAGCGCGACCGCCACGTTCACCCGCGTCGCACCGGGCAGCAGGCCCACCACGCTCGCTCCGGTCGGCAGGTGCGGCGCCACCCCCAGGCGGGTTGCGGCCATCGAGCCGGGTGCCGCCCATAGGGCCATGGCGGCCGCACACCCCACCGCCGCCGCCAGCATCGTCAGCTTTCGATGCACCATCAGCCCGGGGCAGGCTAGCGGGGCGGCGTGCCCCCGCGCGGCGCTAGAGGCTCTTCACCACTCCGATCAGATGTCCCTCTGGATCGGTGAACTGGCCCAGCTCGACCTGCGCGCCTTCGGGCGATGCCGGACCCATGACCCGCGTACCCCCGAGGCGTTCCGCCTTCTGAAGCGCCTCCTCGATGTCCGGGACCTCGACATAGAACGTGACGTGGCCGTCGTAATTGGGCATCCCGCCGCCGACGCCACCTCCGATGCCCGCGCCTTCGGCGTTGACGTTGCCCTCGCGGGCGACCATCCCGTACTTCATCGGGTTGTCGGCGTTCATCTGCCAGCCGAACAGCTCCCCGTAATACGACTGAAGCTTGTCGGCGTCCTTCCCAATCACCTCAAAGTGCACGACCGGCTGTCCCATGCTCGCTCCTTTCGCTCCGGTGGTTCAGCAACGGAACACTAATCACTCCGGGTCGCGACCGGCGGCCCAGCGCGGTCGCCTCCTGTCCTCACTCGCGACCGGCTCGGGATTGACATTTGGACATCAAATGTCATATCGTCCGGTTGAGGGACACGATGGCGGTAGCACTCAGCACCGGGACCAGGGACGACGAGACCGCCGAGGCGATCCTTTCCTCGGCACGCGCGGCAGTACTCGACTTCGGCGTGAGGCGGACGACGCTGTCGGATGTCGCGCGGCGCGCCGGCGTGAGCCGGATGACCGTCTACAACCGCTTCGGTGACCTGCACGACCTGATGCGGGCGCTGATGACGCTCGAGTTCGGAGCACTGCTCGAGCGGGTCGCGGACGAGGCGGGGGGCGAGCACGCCCGGGCCAGGCTGGTCGCGGCGCTGGTGTTGATCGCCCACCAGCTGCCGGCCAACCCGCTGTTCCGCAAGGTACGAGCCGCCGAGCCCGAGCTCCTGGCGCCGTACGTGCTCGAGCGCTTGGGGGGAACCCAGCGGGTAGGGCTGGGGCTGGTCGAGCGCTCGATCGTCGAAGGTCAGGCGGACGGCTCGATCCGGCCCGGCAAGGTGCGGCCGTTGGCCGCGATCGTGCTGTTGATCGAGCAGTCGTTCGTATTCTCGGCAACCACAATTCCGGGCTCTACGCGTGCGGAGCTGCTGGCGGAGCTGCAAACCGCGCTCCACGGCGCTCTCGCCCCGCCCCACCTGGACCAGTGAGGACCCACGAGATGGAGTGGTCCGGATGGGGCGATCCGGCGGAGGCGCCCTCCCTCTCGCCGGTTGCTCTTGAGCTGCTGCGCGGTGCCCTTGGAGTGCGGCGACCGGCGCCGGCCGTAGCGGCTGAGGACGTGCGCCTGCCTCAGGTCCGGCTGGACGACCGCCTGCGGGAGGAGCTGTCGGCGATCGTCGGGGTCGAGCACTTGCGCCTGGATGACCGTATCCGGCTCCTCCACACCCGCGGCAAGTCGACGACTGATCTTCTGCGCATCCGCTCCGGGGACGCAGACGACGCGCCGGACGCGGTCATCTTCCCCGGCTCGCATGAGGAGGTGCTGGAGCTGCTTCACAGGTGCGGCGAGGCTCACATCGCGGTCGTTCCCTTCGGCGGCGGGACCTCGGTCGTCGGCGGCCTCCAGCCGCGACGCGACGGGTTCAGCGCGGTCGTCGCATGCGACCTCGGCCGCATGAACAGGCTATTGGAGCTGGATGAGGAGTCGCGGACCGCCACCCTCGAGCCGGGGCTGCGCGGGCCCGATGCCGAGGCGCTCCTCACGGACCGCGGCTACACCATCGGTCACCACCCGCAGTCGTTTGAGTACGCCTCGGTAGGCGGTTTCGCGGCCGTCCGCTCGAGCGGGCAGGCATCGGCCGGCTACGGACGGTTCGACGAGCGGGTGGTGGCCCTCCGGGTCGCCACCCCCCGGGGCACGATCGAGACCGGACGTGCGCCCAAATCGGCGGCTGGCCCGGACCTGCGCCAGCTCTTTCTCGGATCCGAGGGGACCCTCGGGGTGATAACCGCGATACGGATCGAGGTCAGGCCGGTGCCGGTGGCGCGCGTGTATGAGGGGTGGCGGTTTGACTCGTTCGCGGCCGGCCGCGAGGCGGTGCGGAGGCTGGCCCAAGACGGCTCGCTGCCGACAGTGCTCCGACTCTCAGACGAGGCCGAGACTGCCGTCAACCTGGCGCGCCCGGGACAAGTCGGGGACGGGGGACGGGCCGGCGGAGCCCTGGCGATCACCGGATACGAGGGGAAGGCGGACGAGGTCGAATGGCGTCGCGGAGCTGTCAGCGCTGTGTTGCGCGCCCTGCCCGCCGAGCCCGACCCGTCGGCCGGCGCCGACTGGTTCGACGACCGCTACAAGGGCCCGTACCTCCGCGACGCCCTGCTTGGCGCGGGAGCGCTCGTGGAAACGCTCGAGACGGCCACCTTTTGGTCCGGGGTCGAGCGCCTCTACCACGATGTCGGCGGGGCTCTGCGCGAATCGCTCACGAAGCTGGGAACGCCGCCGGTGGTGCTCTGCCACATCTCGCACGTCTATGCGTCGGGCGCCTCCCTGTACTTCACGGTCGGTGCAGCCCAGCTCGACGATCCGGTGGCCCAATGGCACGCTGCCAAATCCGCGGCGAGCGATGCCATCCTCGGCGCCGGCGGCTCGATCACCCACCACCATGGGGTGGGCGTCGATCATCGCGAGCATTATTTTCGGGAGATCGGGCCGACGGCGATCGAGGCCCTGAGGGCGGTCAAGGCGACGCTCGACCCGGCTGGGATCCTCAATCCGGGAGTCCTGTTGGGATGACCGTCACTTCCTTTTTGACCGCCTCGCGCCGCAGCGCAGAACTCGAAGCGCTCAAAGAAGGGACGCACGTTGACCTGCTGGTGGTGGGCGGCGGCGTCACCGGTGCGGGCGTCGCATTGGATGCGGCGACCCGCGGAATGTCGGTAGCGCTGCTGGAACAGCGCGACCTGGCCAACGGCACGAGCCGCTTCAGCTCCAAGCTCGCCCATGGTGGGCTCCGCTACCTGGCAAAGCTCCAGTTCGACGTTGCGTGGGAGTCGGCGCGTGAGCGCGCGACGCTGGCGAATGTCACCGCCCCGCACATGGTGCGGGCGCTGCCGCAGTTATCGCCGGCGTATGGCCGCTTCCCGCGACCGGACGCGCTCGCGCTGAGCGCCGGCATCCGGATCGGGGACGCCATGCGTGCGCTGTCGGGCACCAGCCGCCGGCGGCTCCCGGGAGCGAGACACGTCGGAGCCGAAGAGATCAGGCTATGGATGCCGGCCGTGAAGGTCGATGGCCTGCGCGGCGCGGTCCTGGCATGGGACGGTCAGCTCGAGGACGATGCCAGGCTGGTCGTCGCGCTGGCCCGGACTGCCGCAGCTAACGGCGCGCGGATCTGCACCCACTGCGAGGTGACGGCGCTGACCGGGGATGGAGCCCACGCCCGTGATCTGATCAGCGGCCAGCCGTTCTACGTCCAGGCCCGGCATGTCATCAATGCCACCGGCGTTTGGGGTGGCCGCCTGGTCGACGGCATCGAACTGCGGCCCAGCAAAGGAGCCCACGTGCTGGTCGCGGCCGAGCGGCTTGGAAATCCCCGGGCGATGTTGACGGTCCCCGTTCCCGAGCATTTCGGCAGGTTCGTGTTCGCCTGCCCGCGCTCAGACGGTCTGGTGCTGATCGGGCTGACCGATGAGCCGTACGAGGGGGAGCCCGCAGATGCAGCGGAGGTAACCGACGAGGAGGAACGGTTCCTTTTGCAAACGATCTCGCTGGCGCTCGACCGGCCGCTTCAAAGCGAGGACGTGGTCGGCCGCTATGCGGGGCTACGACCGCTGCTTGACTCGCGTCGCGGCGGGTCCGCCGCCACTGCCGATCTCTCCAGACGCCACACCGTGATCGAGGACCCGGCCTCCGGCGGCGTGACCGTCGTGGGTGGCAAGCTAACCACCTACCGGCAGATGGCCCAGGATGCGGTCGACCGCGTCGTCGCCCGCCCGGACGTCACGGCCGGTCCGTGTCGGACGACCACGGTGCCGCTCGTGGGCGCCCCGCCGCGGGGCATGCAGGCGCCGCGGGGGGTGCATCCCAGGCTATGGCGCCGCTTCGGAACGGAGGCGCACGAGCTCATGGCGCTGGCAAAGCGCCGGCCGGAGTGGCTTGCGCCTATCGTGCCGGGCCTACCGGCGCTCGCGGTCGAGGCGGTGGCAGCGATCGAACGAGAGGGGGCGCTGAGCGTCGACGACGTCCTCGACCGGCGCTTGCGATTGGGACTCGTGCCCGCCTGGTACGAAGCAGCCCGTCCGGCCGTGGAGTCGCTCATCGACGACCTGCTCGGCGGATGCCCTCAGGGCGCTTCGGGCTCTGCCTCGCCAATGATGGTCGGCAGATAAGCATTCTCCTGCGGGGTTATCCACAGCTCCTCGACGAGGATGACCGCCAGCGAGATCAGCGGGATCGAGATGATGACCCCGATCAGGCCGAACAGCGAGGCCATCACGAGCACCCCAATGGCGACGACCGCGGGGTGGAGGTTGACGGTCCTGGACATCACGAGCGGCAGGATCAGGTTTCCTTCGATCTGGTTGACGATCAGATACACCAGCAGCACGAGTACCGCCTTCCCCGGCGAAATCGAGAGCCCGAGCAGGATGGGGGGCACCGCGCTGATGATCGACCCATAGTTCGGTATGACCGTCAGCAGGGCGGAAAACACCGCGAACCCCAGCGCGAAGGGCAGCCCCACGATTCGCATTCCCAGGTACAGCAATCCCCCGAGCACGAGCATGTCGATCGCCATCGCCGCTAGCCAGCCGCGCCACGACCTGGCGATGCGAGACATCACCCGGCGACCGACATCTCGGCGCTCCGCGGGGATGATGCTGAGCACTCCGTCTGTAAGGGGGCGGGGACTGATCGCGATGTAGAGCGCGGTAATGATGATCACGACCAGCAACGCCACGATTCCGACTACGCTCAGGCCGACGCTCTCCAGCGGGGCAATGAGCTTCTTGGGGTTGTGTGTATATCCCTGAACGAAGCTCGTGACCTCGTTCGACAGCGTCTGCTTCTTCACCCCCGTGAGGCCGTGGATGTAGCGCTCGGTTCGATCGATCGTGTGCGGCAGCGTGTTCGCGAACTGCTTGACCTGGTCGACGAACGCCGGAACTATGAAGTAACCAAGCAAGGCGATCACCCCGAGCACCGCCAGCAGCCCTGCTAGTGCTCCGAACACGCGCGGGACGCGGTGACGCTGCGCGATGTCAGCGGTTCGGGCGAGTGGCAGAGCGATGATCACCATCACGACGACGGCCAGCAGCAGCGTGATCAGCTGCTGGACGAGTAGAGCGATCAGCGTCAGTGCCGCCGCCAGGGCTACCGCCCGGTAAAGGACCTTGGCGCTCACGGGTTGACAGCTTGGTGGAGACTCAAAGGGATCCCAAGCGGGAAGATACGCGTCGGGATGGCCGAGCCAAAGCTGACACCAGCGGCCGTATACAAGACCGTCCTGCTTGCGTTCGGCCTGATCGTCGCGGGGCTCGTCTTCCAGCAGCTGGTGACGCTCATCCTGGCGGTGTTGATCGTGGTGATCGTGGCACTGCCGCTATCTGCGTTCGCCACGACGCTCGAGCGCTTCCGCGTTCCCCGCCCGATCGGCGTCCTGCTCGGGCTGGCAATCGGGATCGGTCTGCTGGCGCTGCTGATCTGGGCGATCATCCCGGTGTTCACGCACGAGATCAACAACTTCGTCAACTCGCTGCCGTCCACGGTTGACGCGTTTCGTCGCAAGATCAGTGCGCTGACAGGCAACTCACCTACCAAGGTAGGGCAGCAGATCCAGCACTTCGTCAACAGCTACACCCAGCATCCGACGAAGCTCCTGGGACCGGTGGCGTCGATCGGCACAAGCGTAGCTGCGGCCATCGCGGCGATTGTGGTGGTGCTGCTGACGGCCGTCTACACGGCGATCAATCCAGATCCGCTGGTGAGTGCGGCGGTGCGGGTCGTCTCTCCGCCGCGTCGTTGGCTGGCCGCAAAGATCCTTGCCCGCCTGCGCGATGCCTATCTTGGCTGGTTGCGGGGCCTGATCACGGGCATGGTGATCCTGGGAGTACTGACCTACGTGGGCTTGCTCCTGGTGGGCCTTCCGTTCGCGGCATTTTTCGCGATCTTCACCGCAATAGCGATGATCATTCCCTATTTCGGGGCACTCGCCAGCTCGATCCTGCCGATCCTGTACGCGCTCACGATCTCACCGGGCAAGGCGATCATCGTCGCCGTGATCTACATAGGGGCCCACCAGGTCGAGAGCAACATGATTCAGCCCCTGGTGATGGCTCGCGCCGTCGAGCTGCACCCGGCGGTGGTGGCTGTTGGGGTGGTGGCCATTGAACGTCTGTTTGGTTTCGTCGGCTTGGTGGTGGCGGTTCCGATCTTGGCCACGATTCGAATTCTGACCCAGGAGCTCTGGATCATCCCGATGGAGCGGCGAAACCTGGAGCTGGCCAAGCCGGGGCCCGTGGCGGCGGAGCCCACTCCACTGGTGCGCCGAGGGCCGGACGGATAAAGCCATGCGGCCCGACTGGCTGTCGCCGGAGCTCTACCCGTTCGAGAGCCGCTACCTCGAAGTCAACGGCGCGCGGCTCCACTACGTCGACGAGGGCCAGGGACCGGTGCTGCTGTTGCTGCACGGCAACCCGACCTGGTCGTTCCTGTACCGAGACATCATCAAGGGCCTGCGCGACTCGTTCCGCTGCGTCTCGCTGGATTACCCGGGCTTCGGCCTCTCGCAGCCTGGGCCGGGATATGGGTTCACGCCGATAGAGCACGCCCAGGTGGTAGAGCAGTTCACGCTGCAGCTCGATCTCAATGACGTGACCATGATGGTTCAGGACTGGGGAGGTCCCATCGGGTTTGCTGTAGCCGGCAGGAACCCGGATCGGTTCGCGGCCTTCGTGATCGGAAACACCTGGGCATGGCCGAAGTCCGACCCCGGAACACAGTTCTTCTCGCGTCTGATGGGCGGCCCGGTCGGTGGCTATCTGATCCTGCGCCGGAACGTCTTCGTCGAGCAGATCATCCCTCGTAACGTCAGGCGAAAGCAGCTGCCCGATGCCGTGATGGCTGCCTACCGGGGACCGTTTCCAACCCCCGAGTCCCGCCATCCCATTCACGTCTTCCCCCGGGAGATCCTGGCCAGCCGACCGTTCCTGAGCGACGTCGAGCGCGGTTTGGCGTCGCTGCGCGACCGTCGCGCGCTACTGGTATGGCCGACAAAGGACGTCGCGTTTCGAGACGGTGAGCGGCGCAAGTGGGAAGCCACGTTTCCCGATCACCGAACGGTCATCCTCGACGGTGCCGGTCACTACATCCAAGAGGATGCCGCGGACGAGATCGTCGACGCCATCCGTACCTGGAAGACGCCGGCGGCCACGTAACGGGCGGGCCGCCGGGCGGGTGCTGGCATTAGCTCCCGTGCGCCGCGATCGCCGCCTCCCTCAGCAGCTGTACGCCACGCTCGATCGCGGGTTCGGCCATGTACGCATGTCCGAGCACGAGACCCGGCGCGCACTCACCCGTGTAACTGTGTAGCGACAGGCCCTCGATCCCGACGCCGTGGCGAGCGGCCGTCGCCAGCAGCGTGGGCTCGTCGAGGTTGTTGGGGAGAGCGACGAGAACGTGCAGACCGCCGGTGGCTTCACTCGGCCGCCAGTCGGGGAGTGCGCCCGATAGCGCGGCCAGCAACGCCTCGCGCCGTCGGCCGTAGCGGAGGCGCATCCGCCGCAGGTGACGCTCGAGCTCGCCCCCCGCGATGAAGTGGGCCAGCGCAAGCTGCCCGGCGATCTCGGACCCGGCGTCCTCGATCGCCTTGGCCGAGATCAGCGCCCAGGACAGCCACGACGGCGGGAGCATCCAGCCCAGGCGCATCCCGGGAGTCAGTCTCTTGCTGGCGGAGCCGATGTAGAGGACCCGGTCGGGAGCGAGCCCCTGGAGCGCGCCCACTCGGTCGCGGCAGAGCTCCGCGTCGTAGTCGTCCTCGATCACCAGCCGGTCTCCCCGCTCGGCCCACTCGATCAGCGCCGCGCGCCGCCGGGCGCCGAGGACGGCCCCGGTCGGGAACTGGTGCGCGGGCGTCACCACCACTGCCTCAGCCCCGGTTCGGGCTAGCTCCACGACGTCGATGCCCTCTGCATCGACCGGCACCGGCGTTACCGCGAGCCCCGCCTCCTCGACGATCAGCCGGTGGGCGTGCCAGCCGGGATCCTCCAGCGCGACGTGCTCGATGCCGTTGGCGCGCAGCCAGCGACAGGTGAGCGACAGTCCTTGACGGAACCCGGTGCAGACCAGCACATGCTCGGGATCGGCGACCGTGCCCCTGACGCGACGGAGGTAGTCCGCGAGCGCCTCGCGCAACTCCGGAACGCCGCGCGGGTCACCGTAGCCGACGGCGTCCAGCGCGCTCTCGCGCCAAGCGCTACGCAGCGAGCGGAGCCAGCGGTCTCGCGGGAATCCCGCTAGGTCGGGAAGACCCGGACCGAAGTCGTACGCGAAGCGCTCGAGCAGAGAGGGCGTCGGCGCCCGGGGCGGTTGCGCGCGGACCGCGCGAGCGACGCGAACGGGCGCTCCCTGCCGGGTCTCGAGATATCCCTCGGCGGCCAGTTGGTCGTAAGCGGAGGTGACCACCCCGCGGGAGATGCCGAGCTCTGCCGCGAGTGCGCGGCTCGACGGCAGGCGGGCGCCGGCTGGGAGACGGCCGTCGCGGATCGCGTTACGCACGGTGCGTTCGAGTTGCTGATACATCGGTCGCTCGCCTCGACGATCGAGTTCGACCGGCAGATCAACTGGCCCTTTTACATCGGTCACAAACTGGAACTGTACGCAGGGCCAGATACGGCGTACGGTCTGCGCCATGAGCGAGATCACAGTCATTGGAGGCGGGGTCGCGGGTCTGACCGCGGCGATTACATGCGCCGAAGGCGGCGCAAGCGTGCGGCTGCTGGAGGCACATGACCGCGTCGGCGGTCGGGCGCTCAGCACTGGTGGGCCTTACAAGGCCAACCTCGGGCCGCACGCGATCTACCAAGGCGGCGTCCTCTGGGATTGGCTCACCGCCCGCGGAGTGATGCCGCCCGTCGCGCGCCCCCTCCTGACCGGAGTCCGGTTTCACTACGAGGGGAGCGTCCACCGCACTCCTCCCCTGAGCTTGATCCCGCCCGGCCTGCGGCTGCGCGGGCGGATGGCGCCCGTCGATCAGGACTTTCGCTCGTGGGTCACCGACCACAGCGACGCCCGCACCGCGGACTTCCTCTCCGCCCTCGCCGGCGTCTACACGTTCCATCACGACCCGGGCCAGCTCTCGGCGGCGTTCGTCTGGGAGCGCACCCAGCGGCTGCTGCTCACGGCCAGGCCGCCTGCTCGGTTCGTCATCGGCGGCTGGACGACGCTGATTGACGCGCTCGAGCGCCATGCGCGTGCGCTCGGCGTCCAGATCGCCACGGGCGAGCGCGTGCACGCGCTGCCAGAGCCGCCCGTCATCGTCGCCCTCGAGCTTCGCGACGCCCGCCAACTGCTCGACGAGGACACGCTCCAATGGGCCAGCGGCCGGACGGTCTGTCTGGACCTCGGGTTGCGTGAACGCCGAGGCGATCCGTGGATCGTGTCCGATCTCGAGACCGCAGGCTGGGCCGAACGCTACTCGGCCCAGGATCCCTCGCTGGCGCCGCCAGGCGAGCAGCTCATGCAGGCCCAGATGCCGATCGGGCCGCAGGAGACAGCCGACGAAGCCGGCCTCCGGCTGGAACGGTTCCTCGATGCTTCATTTGAGGATTGGCGTGACCGCGCCACCTGGCGTCGGCGCCAGGTTATGGACGGCCGCAGCGGCGCACTCGACTTCCCGGGCGCCACCTGGCACGACCGTCCTGCCATCGATCGCGGAGACGGCATCTACCTGTGCGGCGATCAGGTCGCCGCCCCCGGTTGCCTCGCCGAGGTGTCGTTCGCCAGCGCGATCGAGGCCGGCACACGCGCGCTCGAGCATGCGCGCAGCGCCGCGCTGCGGCCGGCAGCCTGACGTCGGGCAACGATGCGCCTGGCACTGCGGATCCAAAACCGAGTCATCAACCGGCTGGTCCGCGTGCTGCTTGACATTGGTCTTGCGCCGCCCACGTACGCGTTGCTGGAGACAATTGGCCGCCGCAGCGGACGTCCACGCCAGGTGCCGGTCGCCAACGGTCTGCAGGGCGACACTTTCTGGCTGATCTCCGGCTTGGGAGAGCAAGCTCAATACGTCCGCAACATCAAGGCCGACCCACGCGTGCGGATCAAGGCGCGTCCGGCGCGGCTGCGCGAAGGGTTGCGCATGCGCTGGCGTGCCGGCACCGCTCACCTCACGCCCGATGACGATGCCCGCGCGCGCCACCGACAGCTCGGTCTCGGCCGCCCCGGCTACAGGGCGGACGGAATCCTGCTGCGCGCGCTGGCCGCCACCGGCGCCGGGAACATGATGACGGTGCGCATCGAACTCGATCCCCTGGCCTGAACGGGGACGGCTCACGAGCCGCACTAGCTCTCCAATATGCGGACAGCTTCTGTCCGCAATTCCTGGCAAGCTCCTGAGCGCAGTGGTTCAGACCTCGGCTCGCCTCCTAGCCCTCCTCTCGCTGCTTCAGGTTCGCCGCGAGTGGACCGGGCAAGAGCTCGCCGAGCGGCTCGATGTGGGAGCGCGCACCATTCGGCGAGACATCGACAAGCTGCGCTCGCTCGGGTACCCGATCGAGGCCGCGCCGGGGGTTGCCGGCGGATACCGGCTGGGAGCGGGGGGAGAGCTCCCGCCGCTGCTGCTCGACGACGCAGAGGCCGTCGCCGTTGCCGTCGGCCTACGCACCGCCGCCACGGGCTCGATCTCCGGGATCGAGGACACTTCCGTCCAGGCGCTGGCCAAGCTCGAGCAGGTCCTCCCGGGCAGGCTGCGCCGGCGTATCAAGGCGCTGAGCGCAGCTACGTCAGCGTTCAGCTTCGACGGGCCGCGGATCGACGCCGATGGACCGCGACGATTGGCGCACCTTCCGGTTCGATCGCATCCGCGGCCGCGTCCGTTTGGCCGAGCGCGGACGGCAGCGAACGGTTCCAGGCGGCGACCCCGCCGCCTTCGTCGAGCGGCAGCTTCGCTCGCCATTTGCGGATGAGCCCGCCGCCCCAGCAAGGATCCGCATCAAGGCCGCCCCCGAGCGGATTCGCAAGCGGGCGCCCAGCCGCCACGTCTCCGTCGAGCCCGAGGGTGAGGACGGCTGCATAGTCACCACTCGCGGCGCATGGTCGCGCCACTTCCTGGCCTGGATGGCGCTCCTGGAGGAGCCGATGGAGATCCTCGGCCCGCCGGAGATGATCTCCGCAGCGTCGAATCTCGCCAGCCGTCTCGCCGCCGCCGCGGGCGCAGCGCAATAACAGGCCGATCCTCGGAGGCACGAGCGAGCACGCCGATGCGAATGTCTAACCGAACAGCTTTGCGGCGGCGGCCACGACCTCTTCGTGAGGGACGTCGTGCAGGTGCTGGCTGATGTTCCAGCGATGCCCGAAGGGATCGTCGAGTTGGGCATGGCGATCGCCCCAGAACATGTCCTGCGGGGGCTGGCGAACCTCCGCCCCCGCCGACACGGCCTGGGCGAACGCCGCGTCAGCGTCGTCGACCTCGAGGCCGAGTACGACGGCCGCTCCCTCGCCGAGCGAGGGAGGCGCCAACACGCCCATCTCGGGGAACTCGTCTGCGACGTGCAGCGTGGTGTCCCCCATCCGCAGCTGGACTGACATCAGGCGGCCGTCCGGCGTGGGAATCCGAGTGATCTCCTCCGCTCCGAACGCTGCGCGGTAGAACGCAGATGCCGTGTCTGCGCCCTGTACGACGATGTGCGGTGTGATCTTCATCGCCGGCGCCCCATCAGTGGCCGATGGCCTTCTGCTCAAGCTCGACCGCGATCGGCAGCGCGGAGCGGCGCCAACTGGTGAGATCCCCGCCATAGCTGCCCGCATATTTGTCATAAAGGAGCGCTCGCGCAAGCTCATCCTCGGCCGAATCGGCGACGACTCGTGCGCGGCCAGCGAACGTACGGGTCCCAACCTCGACGGTTACCGCTGGCTTGAGGCTTAGGTTCTTGACCCAGTCGGAACGGGTGCCGCCGCCCGAGAGCATGTAGAGAGTGCCTTGGTCCATCGCGAACCAGATCTCGATCCGGTGCGAGCGGCCGGTGACGCGCCCGCGCGTCGTCAGGTAGCAGTACTGCTCGCGCGCGAACTCTGACCAGTCACCCATGGTGGCGCCGCCGCTGGCCGGCGGGTGCGTGCTCACGCCGCGTCCGGGATCCCGTGCGCAGCCACGGCCCGCTCGTAGTTGAGCCGCATGAGCTGGATGACATCCCGCACGTCGGCCTCGCTCGTGATCCTGCGCGCCGCCGGCCCCACCCTTCCCGGGAACACGGGATGCTCGCCGATCCGCCCTTGGTCCCAAAGCTCCGTCCATACCTCTTTCGGGAATGAGAAGTGGGCGGCGTGGTCACCGTGGAGGTGGCCGATCTCCCGTCGCCCGACTCTGAAGGCGAATTCACCGCGCCTCCCTGGCCCCGCCTTGACCCCGGGCCACGAGGTGACCTCCTCGGTGATCTGCTCGCCGGGTGTTGGGGTGCTCGACATCTGGCCTCCTAGCGGGTTGTTTTCGCCGGCCACGATACGCGGGGGCTGTGGCCGCTCCACCCACCCTACAAGTTCAACTTAGCTTGAAGTCAAGGCGGGGCTGTGCTTCGCTTCACTCGTGCCGGATCTCCTGACGATCAGCGAGGTGTCTCGACGGAGCGGCGTCGCCGCCTCCGCTCTCCGGTTCTATGAGGATCGTGGCCTGATCACCTCGGAGCGCTCCGGCTCGGGACACCGCCGCTTCCGGCGGCCGGTCCTGCGACGAATCGCGTTCGTCGTCTTCGCTCAGCGCGTGGGCCTGACCCTGGAAGAGATCGGCGCCGAGCTGGCGAAGCTCCCGGGTGATCATGCGCCCACGCGCCGCGACTGGTCGCGGCTGTCCAGTCGATGGAGCTCGCGAATCGACGAGAGGATCGCCGAGCTCGAGCGGCTGAAGGCAGGGCTGACGGAGTGCATCGGATGCGGCTGCCTGTCGCTGGACCGCTGTCAGCTCTCAAACCCCGGGGACCGGGCGTCGAGGCTCGGTCCCGGGCCCCGCTATTGGATCGGCGATCGCCCGCTGAACGAAGCGCCAGCGGCAGCGCGCGGGTGAGGCTCGGTCAATAACTCGGGTCGACGGGATCTCCTGCCCGCGGGCCACCGCATCCATCACCGCCTGAGCCCAGCGATAGCACCCTCGCCCGCGCCTCCTGAAAATATCTACCGAACGTGGCGCTTCGGCATCAGTTAAGACGCGAGGTCCCGGCACAGCCATGATGCCCGTCGGCCGGACACCCTCGCCGGCCCGGTCAGTCCTGTTCCAAACGGGCGTGCGGCGACGCGGGCCTCTCCGGAAACGCCTGCTGGCGGTGACAGGCGCGCTGGCCGTGCTGCTCGTGATCGCGATTGTGCTGGCGAGCTGGTTTGTGTCCGGGCTGCTGATCGACCCGCACCACGACCTCGTCAACGACAACATCGAGACGCTCGCGGTGGGTCATGGCCGCATCGTGCTGGTGCGCACGCACGACAGCCAGCGCAACGGTGTCTATGGCCTCGACTGGCCGTCGGGCCACGCGATCGTTGGAAACCTGATCTCGGTGACGCCATCGACCGTCACCCGACGACTTATGGCTCTCACCGGCAGGCTCCCGCACCACGCGAAGGTCGGGCTTGACCCCGATGTCTGGACCACCAATCCGCGGGCGGCGCTTGGGATCGATTACCGCTCAATGACGTTCCCCGATCCGCTCGGGCCGATGCCCGCGTGGCTGGTCGCTGACAGGGGCTCCACGTGGGTGATTTTGGTCCATGGCATCGACGGCAGCCGCACGGGCGGTCTTCGGCCCCTTGCGTCGCTCCACGGGATCGGGTTTCCGACGCTCGTGATCGACTACCGAAACGACGTGGGCGCGCCCGCCAGCTCCGACGGGCACATCGACCTCGGAATGACCGAATGGCGGGACCTCGAAGCCGCAGTCCGGTGGGCGCTGCAGCACGGGGCTCAGCGGTTTGTGCTCTACGGCGACTCGATGGGCGGCTCCATCGTCACCCGGTTCATGCACCTCTCACCGCTATCCGGCAAGGTCAGCGCATTGGTCCTAGACGCGCCGGTGCTGGACTGGGCGGGCGTCATCGACGACCAGGCGTCGCGCAGGGACCTGCCATTCATGGCGCCGCCCGTGAAGTGGATGATCGGCTCCAGAATCAACGTGAGCTGGAGCGCGCTCGACCAAATTGCCCAGGCCCGCTCGTTTCACCTTCCGATCCTCCTCTTCCAGGGCACCGACGACGCATTGGTTCCGTCGGCGGAGAGTCGGGCGTTCGCGCGGACAGCACCCGGCCCCGTGACCTACGTCCCGGTCAGCGGCGCCGGGCACATCGAAAGCTGGAACGCGAATCCGACCGCGTACGAGAGCCACCTCCGGCAGTTCCTGAGCCCCTACGCGCCGCCCGCTCATCCATGACCCCGGCGCGGGCGGGCTTTCGGTTCGGTTTGGCCGCGTTGCGTAGGCTCACATTCGTCGCGGTCGGGACGCGGGTGCGGCGGACGTTGATCGTGATGGCAGCCGCGCTTGGCGTCAGCGGGACGGTCGCGGTGGCGGCGACCCCGATCCCGTCAGGACTCTCATCGCCGGTGTTCGCCGGCAGCCGGGCGCGCCCACAGCCAGTGCGGGGGATCCCTTCGACCCCGCGCAACCGCTTCATGGCGCCCAACGGGCGCTCAGAGATCCACAACGACGCGTGGCAGACGGATGGGTACGTGTGGGACGGTCCGCTAGGGCGCTCCGCCCAGACGTTCTCGGCGTCGCTCAGCGGCGACTGCGGCTCGATCACGTTCGATACGCGCGGGCGGATCGTCACGATCTGCATCGGTCTCGGAGGCCCCGCGCTGTTGATGCTCGATCCGCGAACTCTCGACACCCTGGCCACATTCAACCTGCCGCCACGACAGGTCGTCCGACCCGGCGCCAACGTCTTCCAGGACTTCACCGGCGGCGGCTACTTCTACCTAGACCGCTTCAACCGGGTCGTGACCTCCACCACGACCCATCACATTTGGGTGATCGCCGAAGCGGGCTCTAGCGGTTTTCGGCTGGTGCGCGACTACAGCCTCACCCGTGTACTCAGCTCGCGGGAGAACCTCACCTCGGCGCTGCCGGACTCGAACGGCTTGCTGTGGTTCGTCACCAAGACCGATGGCGTCGTGGGTACGCTCAACCTGAAGGCCGGCCGGATTCGGATGGTGCGGCTCGGCAGCCGATCTGTGGGCGAAATCGAGAACTCATTCGCCACTGGCCAGAACGACGGTGTCTACATCGCCACCAACCGGAAGCTGTACCGGTTTGCGGCAGATCCCGGCGGCCGCCCGCGGATCACCTGGCAGGTTCGCTACCCCAACAGCCTCGAGCACAAGCCGGGCCAGGTGGATGATGGCACCGGCACGACGCCGACGGTGATGGCGGGCGGCTATGTGAGCATCACTGACAACGCCGACCCCATGGACGTCGTGGTGTACCGGACCGCGGTCCGGCTCGCGCCCCACCAGCGCCGAATGGTCTGCAAGGTGCCGCTGTTCAACCGAGGAGCCAGCGCCAACGAGAACTCGTTGATCGCCGCGGGGCGGTCGATGATCGTCGAGAACAACTACGGGTATGCCGATCCCTCGAGCGCGAGCGGCGGAAGGCTCACCGCGCCCGGAATCGCGCGGATCGACATCAACCGCGACGGGAGGGGCTGCCATCGCGTTTGGACCAATAACAGCGTCCGGATCCCGACCGCTGTATCGAAGCTCTCGCTCGCCAACGGGCTGATCTACACCTATACAAAGGGTCCCGGGACCAACGACCCCTGGTACTGGACGGCGATCAGTTTCAAGACCGGGGGGACAGTGTGGAAGCGCCTGTCGGGTACCGGTGTGTCTCACGACAACAACTACGCCGGGATCGCAGTGGCGCCGTGGCACACGGCATACCTTGGCGTGATCAGCGGAATCGTCGCGCTGCGGGACGGCCGCTGATCGATAAGACCGCCGCGCCCACTCGGCGCCCAGGGCGACTCGCCGGCTCGAGTCCAGCGCGTTCTAGCGGCCCTGCTGACTCAGTTCACCGTGGCCGTAAAGCTGACAATCGGCGGCGACTCCAGGTAGGCGTCCCAGAACCCGGGGGGACAGGCATCGATGCCCTCTGGTGAGGCCTTTGGCATGACCCAGTCGAACGAGGCGAACCCGGCCCTCGCGAACTCCTGGCGATAGGCATCGGTAGGGAGAAAGTAGTTGTCGAGCTCGAACACCGTGCCGTCGGGGTTGAAGAAGCGGTAGGTGATCGTGTCGCCCTCCAGAAGCTCCGGCCCCCCAACCTTGACGAATCCGTACGGCCGGTACCGATCAAAATGAGCCGGCGGATTGTCGGGGTAGTCATTGCATCCGACGACCAGGCCGCCCGGTCGGAGGAGACGTCGCATGCTCTCGACGAGCGCTCGCAGTTCGGCCCGACTCCGAGCGTAGTTGAAGAGGTAGGAACACAGCGCGATGTCGACTCGCTCCTCAAGCTCCACCTTTGCAACGTCGGCAACCAGGTAGCGGACGCCAAGTGGCTCCGCTGCTTCCGCCTGTTCGGCGAGGGCGATCATCTCTGGGGAGATGTCAACGCCTACCACACGGCCCGCACCGGCCCGCATCAGCTTGCGGGAATAGGTGCCTTCGCCGCAGGCCAGGTCCACAACCGAGCGTCCGGCCAGATCGCCAATCAGGCTGAACATGGAATGCTCTTCCACGTAGTGGCGGAAGGGAAGCCGCTTCGACTCCTGGTACTGCTGGCCGATCCGGTCATATTCGTCGGCTACGTGGGAGAAATCAGTCATCTTTGCGGTGACCTACCGTTCAGTCGGAAGAGCGACCCAGCCATCGACCCGGCCGCCCGCAAACCCTCGGCCCGACCCGCGATGGTACGGCAGCCGGCACTTTGAGTGGCGGTCCTCCTGAGCGGATCCGGTCACGAGCGCGGGGCGGGAATCGCCCCGAGCTGGCGCATCTGCGAGAGGACGTCGACGACTCCCATGTCTCTGCGACTCGGCCGCCGGCGAAGCGGCAGATGAAGATCTCGTTGTATGTGATCGATTTGCCGGTGGGAGGAATGTCCATGTATACGCCCTGGGAAGACAAGACAGCAGCCCCGGCTGTGACACCTCCGGGCACCTCCGGCACGCCGCCCACCGATTAGTCTCGCCGCCACTATGGGTCGGTATGACTAGACATCAAGAAAGGACAGCGATGACCGAGCCGAAGACCCAAACCCTGGATGTGCCTGGCGCCACGGTTACCTACGACATCCGAGAGGCGGAGCCCGAGAGCACCGAGCCGGTCCTGCTGATGATCGGATCACCGATGGACGCGAACGGGTTTACCACGCTGGCCGGCCACTTCCCGGACCGCACGGTCG
>VAWT01000435.1 GCA_005883415.1 Actinomycetota bacterium
TCCACGTCTTCGCCGTGCGCGCCGCGTTGAACGATCTCCTTGCCGTTCAGGAACATGCCGAGCACACAGTCGCCGTCCTGCCAGTCGCGGCGCGTCATCTTGAGCCCATCTGCGCGGAACCACCAGACGTCCGGAAGCCCCGAGCCCATCTGCTCGATCCCGCGCAGGAAGGTCTGGCGCCGGAAGACCGCGTGCTCGCGGCGAAGCCGGATAAGCCGGCGCGTGAACTCGCGCATCTCGGCGTCCTGGGCGTTCCAGTCGTACCAGGAGAGCTCGTTGTCCTGGCACCACGCGTTGTTGTTGCCGAGCTGCGTGCGTCCGATCTCATCTCCGCCCAGCAGCATCGGCGTGCCCTGGGAGACCAGCAGCGTCGTCAAGAAGTTGCGCTTCTGCCGGGCGCGCAGCGCCAGCACCTCGCGGTCGTCTGTCTCGCCTTCTACGCCGCAGTTCCAGGAGCGGTTGTCATCCGAGCCATCGTTGTTGTTCTCGAGGTTGGCGTCGTTGTGCTTGTGCTCGTAGGAGACCAGGTCCCTGAGCGTGAACCCGTCGTGCGCTGTGACGAAATTGATGGACGCAAAGGGCTCGCGGCCATCCGACGCATATAGGTCCGAGGAACCGGACAGACGGGAGGCGAATTCCCCGCAGTTCGCTCGTCCGCGCCAGAAGTCGCGGACCGTGTCCCTGTAGACGCCGTTCCATTCCGACCACAGCACCGGGAAGTTGCCGACCTGATAGCCGCCCGGGCCGACATCCCACGGCTCGGCAATCAGCTTCACCTGGGAAATCACCGGGTCCTGATGGATCACGTCGAAGAACGCGGACAGGCGGTCGACGTCAAAGAATTCCCTCGCCAGCGCCGAGGCCAGGTCGAACCGAAACCCGTCGACGTGGCACTCGCTCACCCAGTAGCGCAGAGAGTCCATGATCAGTCGCAGCACACTGGGGTGAATGGGATTCAAGGAATTGCCGGTGCCTGTGAAGTCCATGTAAAAGCGAGGCTCGTCGGGCACAAGGCGGTAGTAGGAGGGGTTGTCGGCGCCCTTGAACGACAGCATCGGTCCCAAGTGGTTGCCCTCGGCGGTGTGGTTGTAGACGACATCGAGGATCACCTCGATCCCCGCGCGGTGAAGCGCCTTCACCATTCCCTTGAACTCACGCACCTGTTGGCCGCCCCGGCCGGTGGCTGCATACTCGGAGTGGGGCGCGAAGTAGCCGATCGTGCTGTAACCCCAGTAGTTGCGCAGCCGGCGACCGGCAAGGAATGCCTCGTCGGAGATGTGGTGGATGGGCAGCAGCTCGAGCGCGGTCACGCCCAGGTCGCGGAGGTAGGCAATCGCCTCCTCTGACGCCATGCCGGCATAGGTGCCGCGGAGGTCCTCGCGGATCTCGGGATGGCGCATCGTGAAGCCCTTGACATGCGTCTCGTAGATGATCGTGTCTGAAAACGGCGTCCGGAGCGGACGATCTCCCTCCCACAGGAACGCGTCGTCGACCACCACCGACTTGGGGGTAGCGGGCGCGTCGTCCTCGTCGTCGAGCTCGAGGTCGGCGTCCTCGGCGCTGGTAGGGACGTAAGGGAACACGTTCGCGTCGTGTGCCCAATCGACGACGCCGTCGATGGCCTTGGCGTAGGGGTCGAGCAGCAGCTTCGCGGGGTTGAATCGCAGCCCCTGAAGCGGCCGATACGGACCGCGCACGCGGTAGCCGTATCGCTGACCGGGCCCAACGCCCGGGAGGTAGCAGTGCCAGTTGAGCGCCCGCCGCTCGGTCAGCTCGACGCGCGTCTCATTGTCGCCCGAGTCGAACAGGCAAAGCTCGACTCCCTCCGCATGCTCCGAGAACAGCTGATCGTCTGTCGAGATCACCAGCATTTGGTTTTCACACGGCAAGCGGACGGCCTGCGCTCCGAAGTTGCACAGCAGCTCAAACGGAGCGCGCGCCGCTCGCAGCCAGCGAGCCTGCTCGTCGAACTCAATCGTATTCAGACCGCCCGGCGGAGTCTCCATCCGCAGCCGAAGGAGATCGCGGTACATCCGAGCCAGACGGGGGTCCCGGTTTCGGGTCAGCTTTGAGCGCCGGAAGGTCTCGGGATCCTGGGGGTCGGGGATCTGCTCACTGAACTGCGCGAAGGCGGCGAACTCCTCGCGCCGCCCTTCTCGGGTCGCCTGCGCGATGTCTTGGTCGATGTGGTCGGAGAAGGACTGAAACGGGGCAGGCTCCCCGTACTCCTCTCCCATGAACAGCAATGGGATGAGAGGCGAGAACAGCGTGCAGAGGGCCGCGAGTGGCTGGACCGAGGCCGGCAAACGATCGCCGTTGGCCCGGTTGCCGATCTGGTCGTGGTTCTGGGAGTAGACGACGAAATGCTCCGGCGGCGTGTGCTCGAAGGCCTGGGCGAGCTGCCCGACACGGCCGAAGGGGGCGTAGTAGCCGTCGTGCTCCCCGGTCAGGAGCACGTGCAGGGCGTGGTGGAAGTCGTCCACCCAGATCGCGTCGCAGGCCGGAGCCCCGTGCCGGCTTGGGTCATCGAGCCCGATCTCGCCCATCACCAGCGCTCCCGGGTGCGTCTCGTGCACCACACGCGCGATGGCGGCGACGATGTGCTCGGCCCTCGAATCGAAGATCGAGTGGATCGCATCGAGCCGCAGCCCGTCGATTCCGAAGTCCTGCACCCATCCGACCGCGCTCTGGAGAACCCACTCCCGCACGCCGTCACTGTCGTAGTTGATCGCCCGTCCCCACAGGGTCTCGTGGCGATCTGTGAAGTATGGGGCGAACGCTTCAAGCGCCTTGACGCCTGAGGTTCCGACGTGGTTGTAGACGACGTCGAGGATCACCGCCAGACCCTCGCCGTGGGCCGCTTCCATCAGCCGCGCCAAGCCGAGCGGGCCACCGTAGGACGCCTGGGCTGCCGAGATGTAGACCCCGTCGTAGCCCCAGCCGTGGTGACCCGGGAACTCGGCCACCGGCATGATCTCGATCGCTCCTACCCCGAGCGAGGCGAGCTCGGCGAGGTGTGGGATGGCGGCCTCGAAGGTGCCCTCCTCGGTGAACGTGCCGATGTGGAGCTCGTAGATCACCAGATCCTTCAGAGCGGGCGTGTCGAAGCGTGGGACCGCGGGCGGCTCGAGCACCCGAGACGGTCC
>VAWT01000436.1 GCA_005883415.1 Actinomycetota bacterium
TCGGCTAGGGCGGGGGCGCCAACGCCAGCCGGAGCGACCGGCATGGGCGTCGAGGCGGGGGCCGAAGGCGGCAGAGGCGCGTGGTCGGCATCCGGCGTAGCCGTCGGCACGGGATTCGCGACGGCCCGCGCTGGGGCCGCACGCACGCCGCTGGGGGGTGCAACCGGCGGCGAGGGCGCCGGCGTCCCGCCTGGCGTGTTCGAGATGGCGGACTCCGGCGCCGGCGCGACCGGGGGGCCGCCTAGCTGCGCCACGCGCCGCTCGAGCTGCTCCACCCGCTGCGATGCGGAGATCGCCTCGTCGCGCAGCGTGGTCGTCTCCCGCGCTTGGGCGAAATAAAGGAGCACCAGGATCGCCAAGCCGATGATGGCAGCGAACCCTGCGTCCGCCCCCACAGACGAAATGAAGTGATGGATGGAGAAGGCGAGTGGGAGATGCACCGTCGTCTCGCGGTCAGTCTACGTGGCGGTCCGGTTGCCGCGAGGGCCCTGCCGCCGTCGGCACCGTCCCCATCCTGCCGGCGGCAAGGGCCCCTACCTCGTCGGCCAGCGCCCGCGCGTCCCCTTCGAGCACGAGCAGGTTGATGCGAGCGAACGTGCGCTCCACCCACCCCGGGTCGAGCGGCTCGTGATCGGCGCGCACGATCCGTTGCGCTGGCGTCGGCTGCGGCACCTCGTCCGGGTTGAATAGATCCTCGTGGAACTTCTCGCCCGGACGGGCCCCGACGATCTCGATTGCGATGTCGCGTTCGGGCTCCAGTCCCGATAAGCGGATCATCGCCTCGGCCAGGTCGATGATCCGGACCGGCTCGCCCATCTCGAGCACGAATACGTCGCCGCTTCGGCCGCTGCCCTTGCCGCTCAGCGATCCGGCGCGGATGATCAGCTGTACGGATTCGGGAATCGTCATGAAGTAGCGGGTCATCCGTGGGTCGGTGACCGTCACGGGCCCGCCGGCGGCGATCTGGCGGCGGAAGATGGGCACCACCGACCCCGAGGATCCGAGCACGTTTCCGAACCTGACGGTTGCGTAGGTGGTCGCCGGGTATTCGGCTGCGGCGGCCTCCACTGCCCACTCCGCCAGCGCCTTGGAGGCACCCATGACGGTCGCCGCCTTGACCGCCTTGTCGGTCGAGACGAGCACGAACGTGCCCACGCCGAGCTCGCCGGCGACCCGGGCCACCACACGCGTGGCCAGCGCGTTGTTGCGCACGGCCTCCACGGGGTTCACCTCCATCATCACCACGTGCTTGTAAGCGGCGGCGTGAAAGACGGCAGTCGGCCGGTGCTCGGCTAGGACCTCCCGTATCCGCTCCTCCTCCTTGCAGTCGGCCAGTACCGGTACCGCCGTGCGGACGTGCCGTTCCTCCTCCAGCTCCCGCAGGATCTCGAACAGGTTGTCCTCGGCGTGGTCGAGCAGCACAAGACGGCGGGGACCGACCCGGGCGATCTGCCGACATAGCTCGGAGCCGATCGATCCGCCGGCGCCGGTGACGAGGACGACCTGGCCCGCCAGGTACGCGCCGACACGTTCGAGCTCCATCAGCACCGGCTCGCGGCCCAGCACGTCCTCGACTCTCACCTCCCGCAGCTGGCGCATGACAGCGAGCTGGCCCGAGCCGTCCCGCAGCAGCTCGAACATCGTGGGCGTCGTCCGGACGGGGATGCCCCGCTCCCGACAAGCGGCCACCACCCGCGCCCTGAGCGTTCCAGGCGCTGAGGGGATCGCGATCACGACCTCCTGGGGCTCCACCTCATCCAGTACGCGCGCCAAATCCTCGGCTGAGGTGGTGCCGAGCACGCGGAGCCCGTACTCGTCCTTGAGGCCCTGCTTGCGCGGATCGTCGTCTACGAACCCGACGGGCTGGAGCCGCAGCTGGGGATTGCGCACCAGCTCCCGCACCACCAGCCGACCCCCGTCCCCGCCGCCGACGATCAGCACGTCACGGGCCCCTTTGGCGACCCTGAAGGTGTTGACCCGGCCCTCGGAGACCAGGTGGACGACGAATCGCGCCCCGATCAGCAGCGTCAGGGTGAGCAGGAACCAAAGCGCGATCACGCTGCTCGGCAGCGTCACCGCGCTGCGGGGCACGCCAGCCGCGGACACGGTCTGCACGGGATGAAGCAGGGTGATGGCCCCGACGAGGATCACGGTCGCAGTGATCGCGGCCTTGATGGCCGCCTCGTACTCCCGCTGGCCGACGAACGTCCACAGCCGCTGGTAGGCCCCAAATGCGGCCAGCACGATAAGCGTGCCGGGCACCACCCAGGGGATCGTGTCCTCGAGCAGCTCCGAATACCGGGACGGGAGCGAGGCCCCGAATCTCAGTCGGAACGCTAGGTAGTAGGCGAGCGCGACCAGCACGCCGTCAACGAGCAGCTGCGGGAGCGAGTGTCGATGAACGGGGAAGGCCGCGGATCTGATCCGCCGGCGCATGCGGCGGGAATTGTATTTGCTAGGCACGGATAACTGCTGAAAGCAGGAGATCTGTCAGCAGCGCCGGATCGCGACGGACCCGCTCCCCCGAGACCGGCACGCCCCCTCGCTTGGCCAACTTCACGTCTTCTGCGTGCTCGAGCCGACGCAGGCGACCTTCGGTGATCAGGCGCTCGTCGACGGCGCCTGGGCGTCCCTCGAACGTCGTGTACACCGGCGTCCCTAGAGCCACCGCCTCGCGGTTCATGGTGCCGCCGGCCGAGACCACCAGATCGGCATACGCGACAAGGGATTGGGCGTCGATCGCTCGCGGGGGCACAATCCAGTCGCCGGTCCGCTCGAGCTCGGCGCGCTGGTCTTCAGTCCGCGGTAACACCACCGCTTGCTCGCCGCGGACGCGATCGAGCACCTGCCGAAACAGGTCGTTCTCGAAGCGGTGATACAGCGACACCGCCGGTGGAGTGCGTAGAACCACGATCGGGCGACTCCTGTCGAGTCCCAGTTCGCTCAGAACTGCGGCATCGGGCTCGAAGTCCGCCAGGTAGTACTCCTCCTTCAGCCCCTCATACGGCCTGATTTTGTTTCGGGCCCCATAGCGGTACAACCGCTCCTGGGGGATCGCGTCGGGCACGACGACGGCTTTTGCCAGCCGGCAGTTGACGTTGTGCTGGACGGTGGCCCACTCG
>VAWT01000044.1 GCA_005883415.1 Actinomycetota bacterium
CGACAGCTGTTGCTCCCAGACCTCCGCCTGGGCACCGTCGTCGAGCACGATCAGCGTGCGCCGGTCGAGCTCGGTCTGGGAGCTGCCCTGGACGGCGGTCAGGAGGATCGGCTTCTCGAGGGCCACCCCGCGTGGGACATACACGAAAGCGCCACCTCGGAATGATGCGTCATTCCGCGCCAGGAATGGGTCCTTGGGATCGTCCACGACGGCCCCCAAATGACGCTCGACCAGGGCTGGGTGCTCGCTGGCGGCCCGCTCGATCGTGGTGACGATAACTCCTTCCGGGAGCTCACCGCTCACGCTGGCGCTGCCGCTGTCCACCTGCAGCAGCTCGGCGACCGCGTCGGGCGCGAACAGGGCCTCGGCTCGGTCGACGGGCTCGCCGTTGCCAGCGGGAGCGGGGGCGTAGGAGCTCAGCTCGAGCCCCGACAAATCCGTGAACTCCCACCCCGGCCTGCCCTTGAACTCCGGCAGCTCGAGCGTCTCCGACAGACTGACGGCGCGCTCGCGGCGCGCCGCCAAGAACTCCGGTTCGGACTCGGTCATCCCAGGGGCGCTAGCCAATCGAGCCCTCCATCTGGAGCTCGATCAGCCGGTTCATCTCCACCGCGTACTCCATCGGGAGCTCTTTGGTGATCGGCTCGATGAACCCGTTGACGATCAGCTTCGAGGCCTCCTCCTCGGGGACGCCGTGCGCCATCAGGTAGAAGAGCTGGTCGTCGCCCACCTTCGAGACCGTCGCCTCGTGTCCGACGTCCACGTCGTCCTCGCCGATCCTGATCGTGGGGTAGGTGTCCGAGCGCGAGTGCTCATCCAACAGCAGCGCGTCGCAGACGACCTTGGAGCGGGCGCCATGGGCGCCCTTTGCCACCTCGAGCAGACCGCGATAGGACCCTCGCCCGCCGTCCTTGGAGATCGACTTGGCGAAGATGTTTGACGTCGTGTTGGGGGCGGCGTGGATGATCTTGCCTCCGGCGTCCTGATGCTGTCCGGCGCCGGCAAAGGCGATCGAGAGGATCTCGCCGTGGGCGCGCTCGCCCAGCAGGTACACGCTGGGGTACTTCATCGTCAGGCGCGAGCCAAGGTTGCAGTCGACCCACTCGACCGTCGCGTCCTCTTGCGCCACCGCTCGCTTGGTGACCAGGTTGAAGACGTTGGTCGACCAGTTCTGGACTGTCGTGTAACGGATGCGGGCCCCGGGCAGAGCGATCAGCTCTACGACCGCCGAGTGCAGCGACGAGGAGCTGTAGGTGGGGGCGGTGCAGCCCTCGACGTAGTGCACGTAGGACCCGGGCTCGGCGATGATCAGCGTCCGCTCGAACTGGCCCATGTTCTCGGTGTTGATTCGGAAGTAGGCCTGGAGCGGCATCTCGACGTGCACCCCCGCGGGCACGTAGACGAACGAGCCTCCCGACCACACGGCCGAGTTCAGGGCGGCCAGCTTGTTGTCGTTCGGCGGTATCACGGTGGAGAAGTACTGGCGCACGATGTCCTCGTGCTCGCGCAGTCCCGAGTCCATGTCCATGAAGATCACGCCCTGCTTCTCGAGGTCCTCGCGAACCTGGTGGTAGACGACCTCGGACTCGTACTGGGCGCCGACGCCGGACAGGAACTTCCGCTCCGCCTCGGGGATCCCGAGACGGTCGAAGGTGTTCTTGACATCCTCGGGCACCTCGTCCCACGAGCGCTCGGCGCGTTCAGACGCTCGCACGAAATAGTGGATGTCGTCGTAGTCGACCTCGGCCAGCAGCGGCGAGCCCCAGGTGGGCTGCGGGCGCGCCAGGAAGTGATCGAGCGCCTTCAGGCGGAAGTCACGCATCCACTGCGGCTCCGACTTGAACTCCGAGATCTTCTCGACGAGCTCCCTCGTCAGCCCCTTGGGCGCCTTGTACAGATAATTCTCCGCGTCGTGAAAGCCGTAGCGCTCCGTGTAGTCGGCGTTGATCTGCGCGAGCTGTTCGTTTTCCGTCGGGATGGGCACTTGGGGGGAAACGGTCTCGGGAGTAGCCACTACTCCACCTCCAGCTTGATGGTCTTGTCCTCGATGATCACCGGAAAGGTGTCCACAGGAACATAGGCGGGCAAAGTCTTCGGCTGGCCCGTCTTGAGGTCGAACCGGGAGCCGTGACGTGGGCACTCGACCGTGCAGTCCCCCTGGTCGAGCTCGCCCTCGACGAGCGGGCCATTGTCGTGCGAGCACCGATCCTCGATCGCGTAGACGGTGCCGGCGCAGTTGAACACGCCGATCTCGAGGTCCTCCCACTCGACCAGGCGCACGTCGCCAGGCTGGAGCTCCTCCAGGGGACAGACGTCGATGACTTGTGGCACGTGATTCTAAGTCCTAGCGAATTGATCGGATTTCGCTGCGAATGATAGCGGGGGCCGGGACGCCACCCACTCGCCGCTCAGCTCCTCGAGCACCGCCAACATGGCGCTGACAGCCGGCGACCGATAGCCGCCGGCCAGGGCGGCCAGGATGGGCCGTGGCGGCGCCGACGGGTCCAGATCGCGGACCACGACGTCGTCGCGGACGCCCCGGGCGACCATGTCCGGAATCATCGCGACCCCCACGCCGGCGGCGACGAACCCGAGGATCGCCGGGTAATCGTCGTTCTGGAACGCGATCTGCGGTTCGAAGCCCGCCTCGTGGCAGGCGCGCAGGAACAGCCTCGAGTCCGGACAGGTCTGCGTCGTCGCCAGCATCCAAGGCTCTGTTGCGAAGTCAGCCAGTTCCAGTGCAGGCGACTCCGCCAGCGGATGCCCGGCCCGCATCGCGACGTACATGGGATCGTCGAACAGGTGGATCAGCTCGATCACCGGCGGGATGTCGATCGCGTCGTGGGACAGCGCAAGATCGAGCTCGCCCGCCCGCAGCCGGGGGATCGAGTCGGGTGGATCCGCCATGACGACGCTCAGTTCCACCGCCGGATGGCGTTCGCGGAACGCGGCGATCGCCAGCGGGACGATCGACGAGGCGGCCGAGGCAAACGTGGCCATCCTCAGCCGGCCGCCCTCCAGGCCGGCGAGCGCGCGGAGCTCATTCTCGGCATCGTCCAGGCGCGCGAGGATCGCCTCTGCGCGATCGACCAGCAGCATGCCCGCGTCGGTGAGGACAGCCCCCTTGGGCACGCGCCGGATCAGGGTCGTCCCCACCTCCGCCTCCAGCGTCGCGATCTGCCGGGAGATCGCGGGCTGGGTGTAGCCCAGCGACTCCGCGGCAGCCGAGAACGACCCGTGGCGGGCGACCTCGCAGAGCACTCTCAGCCTCCGGCTGTCAAGCATGACCTCTAGTTATACCTCATCCAGCAAAACCCTATTTGCATTTATGGCTTCTGGGAGCCAGAGTGCCGTTCTCGGCGTAAGGCCCAGACCCCGCCAACCACCGATCGAGTAAGGCCCCACCACCCCAACTCCGCTCCATCTTCCCGATGACAAACCCCACCTCTCAGTCCAACCTCTTCCACATGATTTCTCCAGCGATAACCATCAGACCGGCTTACGCCGACGACCATGTGGCACTTCAGCGGCTCGCCTCGCTCGACAGCGCCGAAGCCATCCCGCCGCATCCGCTGCTGGTGGCGGAGGTGGATGGCGAGCTTCGCGTGGCCCTCTCGGTGCACGACGGCGGGGCGATCGCCGATCCCTTCTTCCCCACCGAGGCAATCCTGGGATTGCTGCGCGGCCACGTCCGGGCAAATAGGTGGCGGCGGCGGATGCCGCGCCGGCTGGCAGTTACTGGGCGCTTCGCGCGAGGAACGCGAACTGCCCGCAGAACACCAGCTTGGTCGCGTTGATCGCCGAAGGGCTGAGCCGACGCGCTCGTCCGTAGGCGTCGATCGCCCAGTTGAGGGGAGATCGGCGACCAAACCAGCGGTCGAAGATGCGCCTGCGTCCCAGCAGGCGATACGCGATCAGGGCGAGCGCGTCGATGCCGGGGCGCACCTCGAGCACCGTTAGGCCGGCGTCCTCGGCGAGCTGCGCAAAGCCCAACGGCGTGTAGTTCCACAGGCTGACGGAGTGGAACGGCTCGAGCTGCGAGGTGGAGCCGGCGAAGAATCCTCCGGGAGCAAGCACCCGGTTGACTTCGGCAAGCAGCGGGGCCGGCCGTCGGACGTGCTCCAGCACCTGCTTGCAGTACACGAGGTCGAAGCTGTCCTCGTCGAACGGGATTGTGGCGCCGTCGAAGGTCTCAAACCGGGCGTCTGAGCGGCTGCGCATCCGAACCTCGGGGGAGTCCGGTAGGTCCAGGCCCACCCACTGCACGCTCGGATCACGAGCACGGAAGAAATCGACTGACGTGCCCGGCCCGCAGCCGAGGTCCAGCACGCGCCACGGGGCGCCCTCCGTACGCCCCACCTCTAGCTCGATATACCTGTCCGCGAGCGTCTGGCGGGCGTCATCTGAAGGCAGAGCCGCGGGCAGCAGCCCGGCGAGCTCACGGCCGGGGAACCTCATCGCTGCGGA
>VAWT01000437.1 GCA_005883415.1 Actinomycetota bacterium
GTCGAGGCCGTACGCCACTTTCCCGGCTACTACTTCTCGGAAACGGCACCCCTGGTCACGGCCTCCGAGCTCGCCCCGGCGTAGCGTCGCCTCCATGGACGACAGGGAGACATGGATGACAGGGAGAAAGGATTCAACCTGACCGCGGTTCGCCAATCAACTGTAGACGAGGGCTTCAGCCCGTTGCCGCGAGTGGGAAACGTGCTGGCCAGCGGAGTCCTCATGATGCGGGCAGTCATCCCACCAATGAAGAAGCAGCGCAGCGGCTCCATCATCAATACGGCCTCGGGCGTCGGCATCCGTCCCCGCCCCACGCTCGCCGCCTACTGTGCCTCCAAGGGAGGCGTGATCGCGCTGTCGAAAGCGGCCGCCACCGAGCTGGGCGATGACGGGATTCGGGTCAACGCCCTCTGCCCCGGAATGATCGATACGGAGATGACCCGGCGTGTTATTGAGAGCCATCCAGACCCCGAGGAGGCGCTGGCGCGCATGATGCTGAACTACCCCTTGGGGCGGATGGGAACGGTCGAGGAGGTGGCCTATGCCGCCCTGTTCCTTGCCTCACCAGAGTCGAGCTACATCACCGGGACCGCCTTCCCCGTTGACGGCGGCCGCACCCTCCACTAATGGACCGCGTGCGCCCGCTGGAGGGAAAGACCGCCATCGTCACCGGTGCCAGCCAGGGTATCGGCCGCGGGATCGCGCTCTGTCTGGGCCGCGCGGGGGCGCAAGTAGTTGTCAACTACCTGGACGACAGCGCGGCGGCGTCATCGGTGGTGGAGGAGATCGAGAGAGCCGGCGGCGCCGCCGTGGCCATCCAGGCAGACGTGACGAAGAGAGCCGACGCGGAGCGCCTGGTGGCCAGGACGGTCGATGCCTTCGGGACAATCGATATTCTGGTCAACAACGCCGGCACCGGCCTCTCCAAGCCGTTCGCGGAGTTCACCGAAGCCGACTGGGACCTGCTGATCGAGGTCGATCTCAAGAGCGTGTTCCTCTGCTGCCAGGCCGCAGGCGCGGTGATGCGGCGGCAAGGATCAGGCGCGATTATCAATATCGCCAGCGTGGCGGCGAAGCTGGCGCTCCCGTACCGCACTGTGTACTCGACCATCAAGGCCGGCGTCATGATGTTCACCGCCTCGCTCGCCACCGAGTGGGCTCCTCACCATATCCGGGTCAACTGCATCGCCCCCGGAACCATCCTGACGCCTCTGGTCGAAAAGAATTTCGCGACCGGCTCGCTCGAGCCGGACAAGGTGCTGGACCGAACGCCGCTGCGCCGCTTCGGGGAGCCGGAGGAGATCGGCCAGGCGGTCGTGTTCCTCGCCTCCGATGCCGCTGCCTATATCACTGGTCAGACACTCGCGGTCGATGGCGGTTGGTCGATCTGGGGTGGCTGGACACCGGAACAAGCGTTGCGAGAGATGCCATGAATTACGCCGTTCATTCCTACGAACATTTGCGACCCCGTGGTCGGGAGGTTGGTGATGGACAATGCTGATTTGCCTGTAGCCCTCACATTCGATCTGGACGCCGAGACCCTCTGGTTGGCCCGTGACCCTGCATCGGCGAACAAGCCGATCTGGCTCTCGCAGGGCACCTACGGACCGCGCGAAGGGTTGCCCCGCATCCTGGCGCTGCTGCGGCGCTATGATCTCCGCTGCACCTTTTTCATCCCGGGACTGGTGATCGAGCGCTACCCGGATGCGGCGCGCGCCATCGTCGCCGATGGGCACGAGGTCGCCCACCATAGCTACTCCCAGCGCTGGGTTGATACCCTCACGGAGGCCGAGGAGCGCGAGGAGATGGCGCGCGCCAATACTCCAGCAACATGTTCGATGCCGACTCACCCTATTTGCTGACCCAGCATCGACAACCGACCGACATCGTGGAGCTGCCGTTCGCCTGGGCGCTTGACGATGCCCCGTTCTTTCTCTACAGCAGCCGCATCCCCGGCCGCGTCATGTTCCCTCCGTCGGCTGTCCTGGAGACCTGGCAGCGCGAGTTCGATGGACTGGCCGCCGAGCCGGACCGCGTCTTTGTGCTGGCTATGCACCCCCAGATCATCGGCCGGCCATCCCGGATGTGGCTGCTGGAGGAGCTCATCCGCCACGCCAGGTCCCATCCCCACACCTGGTTTGCCCGCTGCGACGAAATTGTCGCGAAGGTGCGACCGGCGCCTCGAAGCTCGGAGGTATGAGAGCGGTGAATACGCAAGACGATGACCTGACGTGGATGCCGGGATGGCGTCTGCGCGACCTGATGGTGCGTGCTGAGCTGTCGCCGACCGATGTGACACGTCACTTCCTGGAACGGATCAGCGCGCTGGATCGGCAGCTCAACAGCTTCATCACCGTGGCTCCTGACCTGGCGCTACAGGAGGCGGCACGGCGGGAGCAGCAGCGACAGTCCGGTGCGGAGCCGGGCCTTCTCTTTGGCCTTCCCCTCTCGCTCAAAGACAACTACTGGACCAGAGGCATCCGCACCACCGCCGGCTCTCTCCTCTACCGGGACTTCGTGCCGGAACAGGATTCGGTCTATGCGGAGCGGAGCCGGGCGGCGGGCGCGGTGATCATCGGCAAGACCAACCTTCCCGAGTTCGCCCTCTTCCCGCGCACCATCAACCTTCTGACCCCCGAGTGCGTCAATCCCTGGGATCTGCAGCGGACCAGCGGCGGCTCGAGCGGCGGCGCGGCTGCGAGTATGGCCGCCGGGCTCACACCGCTGGCGATCGGCAGCGATGGGGGCGGCTCGATCCGGATACCGGCCGCCCTTTGCGGTGTCTTCGGCCTCCACCCCAGCAACGGTCGGGTGCCCCGGCACGGTGGATTCGGTGGCACCCTCATCTTCTCCGGTGCCGGTCCAATCACGCGGGACGTGCGGGACGCGGCGATGCTCCTCCAGGTCCTGGCCGGCGCCGATTCCCGCGATCCCACGTCCATGAAGGAGCCTCCTCCCGACTACCTGGCCTCACTCGAGTCTGGCGTGGCCGGGCTGCGCGCGCTCTGGGTCCCGGATTGCGGCCGCATCGAGGCACTCGATCGCAGAGTGGTCGCTGCCGTCG
>VAWT01000438.1:0-1064 GCA_005883415.1 Actinomycetota bacterium
GCTCGATCACCGTCGGGTTGTGCAGGGTGTCCCGGTCCTCCCACCAGATCTGCCTGCAGGGTCGCGAGCAGAAGTGGTAGGTGTAGCCGTTGTATGTGAGGGGGTAGCTGCGCACCGGGTATTTCTCGTTGCGCGGTGAACCGGCGGTGCCGATGGGCAAGTGACACAGGTTGCATAGCCACGGCAGCGTTTCCGGGAGGGTGAGCCCCATCCGGTTATCGTTGACGTTGCCGATGATCACATCCCAGATCGGGCCGAACTGCTGCTCCCATTGCGGGTACTTGTCGTGGAGCCAGTCACGCTCCTCAGGGGACACCCCGCCCTGCGGTTTCCACCACACGGTCGAGCGCCAGTACCAGACGCCGAGGTGCAGCGAGTGGTGCCAGGTGTCCAGCCCGGCCATGAACTCGTCCCAGTACCAGGGCTTTTTCAGCCCGTAGTCATGGAGCTGGTCGAGGAACTGCCCGGCGATCCATTCCTGCATGAACTCCTTGTAGGACTGCTTGCGCGTGGCCAACGGCGTGTAGTAGTCCATGGCCGGGCCGGTCAAGACAGAAAACAGCCGCGCGGACACCCAGAAGGTCTTGTCGATGATCCATTGGGCGCGGCGTGGATCGTGCTCGACGAGAATCTCCAGGGTCGGGCCGCCCTGCTGGGAGTGCCGTGCCTCATCGGTCTGGATCGACGAGATCATGTTGGCGAAGTTGATGTCGCCGGCTTCCAGCGCGTCCGCGGACAGCGCGACGAACTGGACGTTGGTGAAACCGGTCTCGAAGGTGAACGGCAGCTGGATCGCGACGTCGACCACGTTCGGGTTCATCATCATGCCGTCGAAGGTGGCCCGGGCGGCGATGATGCCCCACTGGTTGGTCTGGTACGCCTTGTGCGCCCAGTCGTACTGCGGATCCTTGCCGACCAGCGCATGCGGGAAGTACAGGCTGATCTGGGTGTGCCGGGTCTCGTCGAGGGCGCCGAAGGTCGCCATGTTGCGCCAGGCCGGCGACAGGCCGAACCGGGCCATGCGGAGCTCCGCGTAGGCGGCGAGATCCTCGACGAGGGCAACC
>VAWT01000438.1:1104-4237 GCA_005883415.1 Actinomycetota bacterium
CGGGGAACCTTCCCCTGCCCGCACATCCACTCCGGGAACACCGCCTCGTAGTCCACGTAGGACAATTCCCAGTCGAGGTCGCGCGCGATGTCATACCACCTTTCGCGGGCCATGCGTGCCATGACGTCCCTCCCGCCGGATCGCCCCTCCTGGCAAATTGCCTAGTCGACCTCGAACCAGCCGAGTTGCTTCTTCCACTGTGCGTTGTCCCAGTAGGACACGACATCGTCAATCAACCCGTGGCCGGTGACGTGGAACAGGAACAGGTGCGGCAGCTCGTAATGGCCGCCGGCGCAGGCGATGACACCGAAGTCCTTGGTTTGCGTCCCGCTGATGTCGGCCTGCACCGCGACATTGCCCTCCCCGTCAGCGCGGACGCTGGTCACCGTGTTGGTCAGGTCGGGGAAGGCGTCAATCAACGCGGTCCAGATCGGCTTGCCGACGGTGCAGACCTTGCCGTCGCCGTGCAGCACCCGCTGGCGGCCCCACACCTCGAATGGCACGTACCGGAAGTCGGCGTTGTCCCCGCACAGCTCGACCATGCGCTCGACATCGCGCGCCCGGTAGGCGTCGAAGAACCCGATGACCGTCGCCCTGGCGGTCGCTTCGCGTGATGTCGTGCCGGAGCCCGCGGGCAGTGCCTCGGTATCCATCGCCACCTCACCTGGCCGTGATCGTGATCTTGTCGAGCCGTTTGACGCCAAGCCGGCGGTAGAGCTGGTTGGAGTCCCAGTACGCCGTAACAGCGCTGATCCGATCGTCGGGCGTGACCTCCAGCATCCAGGCCTGGTCGAGGTCGACATGCTTTTCCAGGTTGGCTGCGCCGAGAAAGGCGTCGGCCTGGGTGCCTTCGATAGTGATCTCGGCTACGGCGGTGCTGTCGGTTGTCACGAACAGCCGTCGCAGCCGGATCACCAGATCGGGGAAGGACCTGGCCAGCTCATACAGGTAGGCTGCGCCCTCGGCCACCATCGAGCCGTGCACCTGCAATGGCACCAGGGACACGGCAGCGTCCGGTGTCACCATGCACAGGATCTCGTCCACATCTGCGGCCTGCATGTGATCGAAGAACTGTCGCGCCACCTTGCGCGCGCTCATCTGTTCAGACCGCCAGGAGCTTGAGCACGGCGCCTGCGGCGGCTTCGGACGACCCCTCGTTCTGAGCCGTGATGAGATTCCGGTCGATGACCACGTGGGACACCCAGGCCGCATCGCCGTCGTCGAAGATCGCGCCGCGGTTCTTCAGCGCCGCCTCCAGGGACCACAGCATGCCGATCTTCCCGGCCTTGGTCTGGTCCTCCTCCTCGTCGGTGAACGCGGTTATCTTGTAGCCGTCGAATATCCACCGTTATCCGGCAAGTCGACCAGTGCCCCGTGGCCGCCCGGGATAAACACGCCATCACAGGACAGGATCTCCTCATCGGTCAGCTCGCTCAGACAGCGCGGGTGCCGCAGTCCGGCAATACCTGAAAGGGCCGCGACCGCCTGCCGGGCGTTCGCCTGGCTGGCCTGCCACACCTGGTCCCGAATCTCCCTGATCCGCTCCACGGACAGCCGGTTCGTCACCTCGTCGTCCGCCGCGAGCACCTCGATGAAGTCACTGTTGCGCCGCCAAGCCCGGTGCGCAGCCGATTCGACTGCCTTGCGCGCCTCCGCCGGCTCCATGCCGGTACCCAGCAGGGCGAGGTAGACCCGCCGGACCGCCACCAGGTTCAGCTCGCTGAAGTGCGTGAACGTCACCCGGACGCGGTCGGAGTGATAGGCGAACCTGCGGATCACCGAGAACATGAAGTCCTCGTCCACCTGCGGATAGTGAAAGAACGGCTCAAGGCCCCACGGGTCCGGCTGTGGCGCCTTCCCGTCAGGGGTGGCGATCACCACGTCGACGCCCGCGGCCACGAATGTCTCATAGGGCACTCGGACCTCTTCCGCCCGGTAACCGGTTGGATGATCGCTGCCGTCCGCCAATCTGATCACCCGTGCACTGGATACGATCATGAGCAGCTTTGCCATGCGAGCTCCTGGGTAACGAGGATGGTGCGCTCGCCGCGCTGCAAGCGAGGTACGGTGAACGTCACAAACATCCCTCCCCGCCCGGAGCGGGGAAGCTGTCGGACGCCTGCAGAATTCGTCCCCTCATTCTTGCACAACGGGTGGGTCCGACTTCGAGTGAGAGCGGAGCCGCGAGCACATTCGCCTGGCCAGGTGCTTGTGGTCAGATGCTTGTCGCCATTCCCGCGGGTGTCAGGCCGCGCTCGTGCATGCAGGCAGCGGTTGAGCTCGTGCCCGCTGCTATCGAGTAGCTCGCCCGCTTCTTCATGCCCTCACGAGGAAGTTAGCCGCCGGGCAGTGCGTAGTGCAGGGAGATGTTGAGCGTGGTCGCGAAGGTGAGGTACATCAACCACAGACCGGTAGCGAGATGAAAGAACCCGAGCGCACGCTCTCCGGGATTGCTCGGGGACCGCACTGACTGCCCCGCTGGCGCCAAGCGCGCCGCTGGCGCCAAGCGGGTCGCCGTGCCAATCGCACCGCTGGTGCTAACCGCGCCGCTGGTGCCGAGCGCGTCGCCGGTGTTCCCGTTCGTCAGTGCCGGCTGCTCTGGTGAAAACGGGCCTGGTCTGGCGCCGATGCGGAAGCTGGCGAAGAACTCGCTGACGTAGATCGCGGTGAGCCCGGCGAACAGGATCCCGACCGGCCAGGCCCCGGCGGTAAAGAACACCACCATGCCCAGCACCGAGATGATCGTAAACGCGATCGCCATGAGACCGGTCGGACGGGCATCATTGCCTTGGTAGCGGTTCCATCCCAAGGCGAACCAGTGGATGCCGTAGGCGGAAAACGCCAGCGCTGCCGTGTAGAGGGCGGGTTCCTTCAAGGAACCAAGCCAGGTCAAGGCCACGAATAAATAGACGCCGGTAATAAATTGGCAAAAGCCTGGCAGCCAGATACCCCAGATCCCAGTCGCACGGTCCACAGACGGGTCCCGGCGCGGGAAACCAAACAGTTCTTGGGGTCCGTAGATGAGGTAACCCGTGCCCAGCCCGAAGAACCCCAATACAACCGGCGCGAACGTCGTCGTCGCGAACGTCACGTCCATTATTTTTACCTCCTTTCAATGCGGATCAAGCGACAA
>VAWT01000045.1 GCA_005883415.1 Actinomycetota bacterium
CACGTCACCGAGCCGGAAGATGAAGTCCGGTCGGTGCCCATCGGTGAACCCGGAAGCGCGCAGTAGCAGGTCGTAGTGGGCCACTGCTGCGGCGCCACGACGTGCCCCCGACAGCGGGTCGGCAAGCAGCGGAATGCCGTTGCGGGCGGCGAAGGCAGCCAGTTCGGTGGGGTCTGGCGTTCCCGCGCCGGCCACGATGAGCAGCCTTCCCGAGGGGTGCGGCCCGGGTCCTTGCGCGGCTGGCGGCGCGGCGGGTGGCTCGCGCAATACGTACGGGTGTCCATCCGCACGCGCGGTCGGATCGTCAGGGAGCTCCTCGTCGAGGACGAGTGGCTCGCGCAGCGGGAAGTTGAGATGCACCGGACCGGGCGGGCCCTCCACCGCGGTCCAGTATGCGCGGCAGGCGAGCGTGCGGATGAAGCGCAGCGCCGCGGGTGTGGCTTCGTTCACGCCCACCTCGAAGAACCACTTGACGGCGTCGCCGTACAGCTTCAGCTGGTCGATCGTCTGTCCGGCACCCACCTCGCGTAGCTCGGGCGGGCGGTCGGCGGTCAGCACGAGCAGTGGCACGCGCGCCTGAAAAGCCTCGATCACCGACGGCGCCAGGTTGGCCGCCGCCGTGCCCGACGTGCAGGTCACCGCGACCGGTAGTCGCGAGGCCTTGGCGGCTCCGAGCGCGAAGAACGCGGCGCAGCGCTCGTCGAGGTGGGAGAAGCACTCGATCCCCGGCTCGCGCACCAGGGAGAGCACGATCGGAGTGGAGCGCGAGCCAGGAGTGGTGCAGGCCTGACGGATCCCGCAGCGGGCAAGCTCGTCGCAGAAGGCGCGCAGGAGGAGATATGTGTCAGTGGCGGTCATGATGCTCGGGATGGCGCCGACGCTCGTCCTGCTGCACGGCTTCACCCACACCGGGCGTAGCTGGGACCCGGTGATGGCGGCGCTCGGCGAACGCTATCGCGCGCTCGCGCCGGATATCCGCGGCCACGGGACGGCGTCGCAGGCGCAGCCGGTGACCGTCGAAGCGGTGATCGGGGACGTGGCCGAAGCTGGGGGAGAGGCGTTCACGCTGGCCGGCTACTCGATGGGTGCAAGGCTCGCCCTGCACGCCGCGCTGGCGCTGCACGACCGCGTCGAGCGCCTGATCCTGATCGGCGCCAGCCCCGGAATCGCAGACCAGGCGGAGCGCAGCGCGCGGCGGGAGGCCGACGAGCGGCTGGCGGATGAGACCGAGGAGCTGAGCATCGAAGAGTTCGCGCACCAATGGGCATCGAACCCCGTGCTCGCTGACCAGCCCCCGACCGTGCGAGCAGCGGCCGCGGCGTATCGGCTGCAGAACAGCCCGACCGGGTTGGCGCGCGCGCTGCGGGCGCTCGGAACCGGCGCCTTGCCCTCGCTGTGGGGCCGGCTCGGCGAGCTCCAGATGCCGGTCGTGCTGGTGGTCGGCGAGCGCGACTTGAAGTTCCGGACGATCTCCGAGCAGATGGCCGAAGCGATCCCACACGCGGAGGTCACGGTCGTTCCGCGCTTAGGGCACGCCGTGCACCTCGAGGCGCCCCAGGCCGTGGCACAGACCATAGCCAGGTTCTGAAAGCTGATGTCAGGCTGTCGTGGGCTGGTCCTCGCTCGCCCGGGCGTCGATCTGTCCCATCAGGCTCTGTATGGTCTCGTCGCGCTCGGCCCGAGCATCGGCCAGCGGGTTGAGGACGCCCCTGAGCACGGACATCACCGTCCATCGGCGTGGCCTGATGATGCGCGCCTGGCGTCGCTCGATGCCGCGGGCGATTGCCTCCCCGGCGGCCGATGGTGGCAGTCGCTTTCGCAGCGGTCGCGGGAGGGTCGCGAGCAGCTGGTCAGCGAGGGGATCCTGATCGATCGCCTGATGCACCATGTCGGTGTCGATGAAACCGAAGTAGGCGACGCTTGCGCTGGCGCCGTGCTGGACGAGCTCTACTCGCAGGGCTCGTCCGAGCTGCTCGACGGCCGCCTTGCTCATCGCGTACGGCGATGCGCCGCCGCCATTGCTGAACGCGTAGATGGATGAGATGACCACGACGTGGCCCTTTCGTTTCACGATCTCGGGCAGCGCGGCATCGACCGTCCGGTACACCCCCATCAGGTTCACTTCGAGCACGCGCTCGAAGCTCTCCTTGGCCATCGCGCGGAACGTCGCCACGCGCGAGGCGATTCCAGCGTTGGCGACGACGACGTCCAGGCCGCCGAAGTGCTCGACAACGGTTGCGATGGCCCGCTGCATCGCTCCGCGATCGGTGACGTCCGACGCTATCCCCAGCGACCGCGCGTCGTGAATCTGGCTGGCCGCGCGGTGAGCCGCCTCGGCGTCCAGGTCGACGATCGCCACCGACGCCCCGCGGGCGCCAAGCGCACGCGCGATGGCGAAGCCGATCCCACGCGCTCCGCCGGTCACCAAGGCCGCCTTGCCAGCCAAGTTGAAGCGCTCCACGCTCAGCAGTCTTTCATGCAGTAGAAGCCGCGCGGGGGTACTGGACAGTCACTCGTACCAGTCGCTCAGGCCAAGCCCCAGTCCAGGGCCGTCAGGCACGCGTATGCGTCCCTGGCGCGCGGGTAACACCTCTGGGCGCCCAGTGAACAGCGACAGCGTCGCCAGCCCGCACGGCAGGTCCGGCCGCGCGGCGGTGGCGGCGTGAAGCGCAGCGGCGATGCCGAGGGGACCGTCTAGCATCGAGGCCAGGTACAGGCGGTAGCCGGCCGCTCGGGCGCGAGAGGCGGCTTCGACCAGAGCCGAGATTCCTCCCCAGCGGGCGATCTTCAGACAGACCGCATCGCAGACGCGGCGATCCACCACGCCGGGCTCGGAGGCTGACTCGTCCAGCGCGACGGGGATCGACGTTCCCGCGGAGACGCGCGCAATCCCGTCGGATCCGCTCGTCGGCTCCTCGCATAGCTCGACCCCGAGCGGCTCGAGCGAGTGCAAGGTCGAGACCGCCTCACCCACGGACCAGGCGCCGTTGGCATCGAGCCGGATCGCCATCTCCGGCCCGGCCGCGGCCCTGACGGCCGCCACACGATCGGCGTCCCCAGGGAGCCCCACCTTGACCTTCACGCAACGGAAGCCAGTCTCGCGTGCGGCCGCAGCTTCCGACGACGCACGCCCGGGGTCGGCGGCGGCGATCGTGGCGTTGACCTCCACCACCGGCGCGTCCGCGGCGCCCAGCAGCCGCCACACCGGCTCGCCCGCGCGGCGGCCGGCCAGGTCCCAGAGCGCCATGTCGATCGCCGACGCCGCGGCCGGATGCGGCCCCGCCTGGGCACACGCCCCGATCAGCTGCTCGCGGTCGGTGCCGTCGGACTCCGCGAGCACGGGGCGGCAGGCTTCGAGCGCATCGCGCAGGACATGGAGCTCGACATCGAGCGCAACCGCCTCGCCGTGTCCGGCTCGCCCGGCGGCATCGACGACGCGGACGTACAGCAGTCGCACCGCGTCCACCCGCTGACGGGCAGTGAAAAACGGCGCGCGCAAGCGCGCCTCTACAAACGACGTATCGAGTCTCACCTGCTCAGCAGGAGCCCGGCCGACAACAGGGTGCAGAACGCCAGCTGGAGCATCCCGGCCTGCGCCAGCGCCTGGTTGAGCGACGCTCCGTCCATGCGGTTTCGCACCTGGCGCGCGATCCCTGCCGCGATCGGGAGCGTCAGCCACGGGAGCATGACCCAAGCCGTCAGCGGGCCGAACAGCCAGGTCACGGGCGCGAGCAGATACGAGATGTACACCATCGCCGCGAACAGCGAGCGGGTCCGGCTGCGGCCCAGGCGGACGGCCAGCGTGCGCTTGCCCGCTCGCCTGTCGGTCTCGATGTCCCGCAAGTTGTTGACGACCAGGATCGAGGCCGCCAGCAGGCCCACCGGCACCGCGAGCGCGAACGCCTCCCAGTCGAGGTGCTTGACCTGGACGAAGAACGAGCCCGCGACCGCCACGATCCCGAAGAACAGGAACACGAACAGCTCGCCCAGCCCCTCGTAGCCGTACGGTCGCGGCCCGCCGGTGTAGAGGACGCCGGCCAGGATCGATGCCGCCCCGACCAGCAGCAGCTGCCAGCCGGCGACGGCGATCAGGTAGATGCCCGCCAGCACGGCCACCCCAAACGAGATGTAGGTCGCGAGCAGGACCCTCCGTGGGGGGACCAGCCCGCCGGCCGTGACGCGCACCGGCCCGAGGGCAGCGTCCGGATCCTGGCCGCCATCAGCCAGATGCGAGCGCCGCTCGGCGTCGTTGCAGGCGCGGCTGTGGTCATCATGCTCGGCGAGGGAACTTCGAGAAGTCCGGCCTGCGCTTCTCGAGGTAGGCGTCGCGGCCTTCCTGGGCCTCCTCCGACATGTAGAAGAGGAGGTTCGTGTCGTGGGCCAGCTGCTGGAGGCCGGCGAGCCCGTCCTCGTCGGCGTTGAAGCTGGCCTTCAGCAGCCTGAGCGCAAAGGGGGACATGGCCAGCATCTCCCGGCACCACTTGACGGTTTCGGCCTCGAGCTCTGCCAGCGGCACGACCGCGTTGACGAGCCCCATCTGGAGCGCCTGCTGCGCGTCGTACTGGCGGCACAACAACCAGATCTCCTTGGCCTTCTTCGGACCCACCAGCCGCGAGAGCACGGTCGCCCCAAAACCCCCGTCAAATGACCCGACCTTGGGACCACTCTGGCCGAAGCGGGCATTGTCGGCGGCGATCGTTAGATCACAGATCACGTGCAGCACGTGTCCGCCACCGACCGCGTAGCCGGCGACCATGGCCACGACCGGTTTGGGCATCCGCCGGATCTGGACGTGGAGATCTGTGACTTCGAAGCGACCGACGGCCTCGTGCTTTCCCGCGGCGCTTGGGTCCGCCCCTGACACGTACCCGCCTCGGCTGCCCCGCACCCGCTGGTCGCCGCCGGAACAGAACGCCTCTGCTCCCTCGCCGGTGAGGATCACGACGCCGACGCTCGGGTTCTCGCGGGCCTTTTCGAACGCGTCGGAGAGCTCGACTACGGTCTCGGGACGGAACGCGTTTCTGACCTCCGGGCGGTCGATCGTGATCTTGGCGATCCCGGCGTCCTCGCCCGTTGAGAGCTCGTAGCGAATATCCGCGTACTCGGCGGCGGGTTCCCATCTGACTGCCACGGAGCGGCTGAGACTACCGTTTCGCCCGTGGACCACTGGGTCGTGCGAGCAGCCGCCATGCGCCCCGATCGGGTCGCGATAGAGATGCCAGCTGGTGGCGTCACGTACGCGGAGCTCGAGGCTCGGGCGCGCGCAGCGGCAGGGGCCCTGGTGGAGAGGGGGGTCTCGGCTGGAGATCGAGTTGCGCTTGCGTTGCCCGCGGGCGTCGAGTTCGTCGCGGCGCTGCACGGATGCATGCTGGTGGGCGCGGTCGCGGTGCCGATCGACCTGCGGCTGGGCGAGGCGGAGCGGGCCGCCCGGGCGAGGGAGGCCGTGACGGTCGTGGACGGGGTGCTTGACGGGCCTCCACTGATGGAGACCGAGTCACCGCGCCCGGAGGCGATCGCCACGGTCATGCACACATCGGGCACGACCGCCGCGCCGCGCCGGATTCCGCTGAGCTACGGGAACTGGCTGCACAGCGCGCTGGGGTCGGCCGTCGCCCTGGGTCTCGATCCAGAGGAGCGCTGGCTTTGCCCGATGCCGTTGGCCCACGTGGGCGGCCTCTCGATCCCGATCCGCTCTGCCATCTACGGCACTGTTGCTGTGCTGAGCGAACGCTTCGACGCCGAGGAGGTACTGGGACAGCTGATGGGTCCGGCTTCGGTAATGACGCTCGTCTCGCTGGTGCCGACGATGCTGTCCCGCCTGCTTGACGCGGGCCTTCGCGACCCGCCGGTGCTGCGCTGGGCGCTCCTGGGCGGAGGTCCGCTGCCGCCCCCGCTGCTCGAGCGGGCAGCGCGCGCTGGCGTGCCGGTGGCGCCGACGTACGGGATGACCGAGGCCTGTTCGCAGATCGCCACGTTCGGCTGGCCGCTGCTCGGCGTGTCGGTGCGGATCGCTTCCGATGGGGAGATCCTGGTGCGCGGGCCGAACGTCTCGCATGCCGCGCTCGAGGCCGACGGTTGGCTTCACACCGGCGACGTCGGGCGGCTCGGTGAGAGTGGGCGGCTGTATGTCACCGGCCGTCGCGCCGAGACGATCATCACCGGGGGCGAGAACGTCGCCCCCGCCGAGGTCGAGGCTGTGCTGCTGGCGCATCCGGCGGTCGCGGACGCGGGCGTCCACGGCCGTGTGGACCCGGAATGGGGGGAGGCGGTGGTCGCGACCGTGGTGGTCCGCGACGGCGAGGCGGTGGACGCGGATGAGCTTCGGGCCTTCTGCGCCGAGCGGCTCGCGCCGTTCAAGGTCCCGAAGGTGATCTGGTTCGCGGACGCGCTGCCGCGGACCGGGTCCGGCAAGCTGCTGCGGCGAGAGCTCTAACGTCACATCAGTCAACGTCACATCGTCTGCCGATATGATCGGTAGATGGCAGCTTCGGGCGACCACCGTCACGACGGCGCGGACTCTCCCAACCAGCTGACGATCGAGCAGCTGGCTGCGCAGTCGGGGATGTCGGTCAGGAACATCCGCTCGCACCAGGCGCGAGGACTTTTGTCGCCCCCCGAGGTCCGCCTGCGCGTGGGGTACTACGGGCCCGAGCACGTCGCCCAGCTGCGTCTGATCCGCGACCTCCAGGCCGAGGGTTTCAACCTGGCGGGGATCAAGCGGTTGCTCGACGACACCCAGGGCACCGCCGAGCGGCTGATGCGCTTCAAGGAGTCGATCACCGAGCATCGCGAGCCGGCCGAGACGCTGACCCTGGCCGAGCTCGGCCGCCGCTTCCGCGTCAGCGGCGAGCAGGCGCCGCGCGTGCTGGCCCAGGCCGAGAACCTGGGCGTGCTGGTTGCTGCGGGCGAGGGTCGCTACGAGGTCCCCAGTCCGTCGCTGCTCGCGGTCGCGGAGGATGTGGTAGGGCGTGGGATCCCGCTCGAGGCGGCGCTGGCGGTGTTCGAGGAGCTCGACCGCCACTGCGACGCCGTCGCGCGCGCGTTCGTGAGGCTGTTCGTCACGGAGGTGTGGCGGCCGTTTCAGCGCGCCGGCATGCCAGACGAGCACTGGCCAGAGATCGACGAGGCGATCGACCGGCTTCGCCCGCTGGCCACAGATGCCCTACTGGCGATCTTCGCGGGGAGGCTGGAGTCGCAGATCGAGGCGGCGTTCGGCCAGATCACTCAGCGCCTGTCGGAGCGCGCGCGGGCGTAGGTATGGCGCACCGAGGCAGCGGCTCGGCGCGGCTGAAACCCGGCTTGCATTTTGTAAGTCGGCTTGCAGGAGTTGAGTCTCCGCTGCCGACGTGCAGACACTGCAGGCCATGCGCATCAGAACCGTCCTCCCGCTCGCCGCGGCGGTGGCGCTCGTCACCCCTGCGATCGCCTCGGCCAACTTCCTTCACGTCGTCAGTCCCGGCGAATCGCTCGCGTCGGTGGCCGCCACAGACGGTCTGTCGGTCGCCCAGCTAGCGGCCGCCAATGGAATCTCTTTGAGCACGCCGCTGGTCGCGGGGTCGACCTTGGGAATCCCGCCCCGAGGGCCGGCGTCACCCGGCGTGCCAACGACCGGCCGTGTCTCGACTGCGGTCGGCTCGACTGTCGGCGACGGCGACGGCGATGGCGACGGCGACGGCGACGATCGCGGGACATCGGCCGCGGTGGCTCCTGTCCAGACCTATTCCGCCTCGGGCTCGTACGTCGTCCGGGGGGGCGACACGCTGTCGGCGATCGCGGCTCGGGCGGGGATGACAGTCGCGCAGCTGGCCGCCGATAATGGCTTGAACCCGAATGGCTATCTGATCTCGGGAACCGTGCTCCGGTTCGGCGGCCGGGGAGCCGCCGGTCCGGCCGCGGCGTCAGTGTCGCAGCCGGTGGGAGCGCCAGCCCAGGGTTCGCCCGCCGGACCCCCGTACCTGACGCCTCAGCGGGTAACTGCCGCTCAAGTGGGGTCCATCGCGGCCGCCAACGGCGTCCCTCCGTCGCTCGCGAAGGCCATCGGCTGGCAGGAGAGCGGCTTCAACAACGGATTGGTGTCGAGTGCGGACGCCCGCGGCGTGATGCAGATCCTGCCCGGCACGTGGCAGTGGATCAACTCCTCGCTCACGCGCACCCCGCTGTCGCCGTACTCGGCCAACGACAACATCCGCGGCGGCGTGTTGCTGCTGCATTCGTTGCTTCAGGCGACCGGGGGCAGCCCATCCCTGGCGGCGGCCGGCTACTACCAGGGCCTCCCGTCGGTGCAGCGCCACGGCCTGCTCCCGTCCACCCAGCGGTATGTCAAAGACGTGATGTCGCTGACGTCGTCGTTCGGGGGCGGCTAGGCAGCGTTCACTGGAGCTTCACAACCCAGGCGCCATTCTTAAACGAGTCCGTCCGAGGCCCGCGCGAATCTAATGCCCCGTGAGGCGCATTGCCTGGGAGCTGTTGCTGTTGCTGTGGGGCCTAGGCCGGGTTGAGGAGCCGCCGCCCCGGGTGCTGATCGAGCGCTGATCGACGCCCGTCCTCCGACAACATGCCGCCCAACAACGCGGCGGCCGGACCGCTGATCGCGATCAGGGCCAGGGATCCCGGTGTCGGCAACGGCAGGCCGAGGAAGCGCCGGAGCGCGGGCACAGCGAATGAAAGGGCGGTGACGCCGCCGGAGCCCGCGATCGCGCCGATCACCGGCAGGCTCAGCCGGCCCTCCCTGGCTCCGGCTTGGACCGTCTGGGCCAGCTGCGTACAGACGATCGAGCCGAAGGCGACGGCGGATCCCTGGCCACCCAGCAGCGGCGCCAGGAGAACCGCCGCCAGCGCCGGCACCGCCGTGACGATTCCCCGGGTGATGATCGTCGGAAGGAGCTGGCGATCGAACGATTCTCGCG
>VAWT01000444.1 GCA_005883415.1 Actinomycetota bacterium
TAAGCGGGGCTTCATGGAGGACGAACGAGCGCCCGCGAGCGGGCGCCGACACCGGTAGCCGAACGCCGTGCCCAGGTCCGGTCGCGGAGCGGCTACGCAAGGCTCAGCGCGGGCAGCGGCTCGCGTACCCGCGGCGGCGGATGTAACCCTCACACCCAAACGGCGCGCGGTGATGACCGACGTGGCCCGCCTGGCGGGCGTCTCGCATCAGACCGTTTCCCGGGTCATCAACGGCAGCCCGCACGTCCGCCCGCAGACGCGCGAGCGGGTCCTGAAGGCGATGCTCGAACTCGGCTACCGGCCGAACTCGGTAGCCCGGGCGCTGGTGACTGGACGCTCGAACACACTCGGGGTCGTCAGCTTCGATACCACTCTCTACGGTCCGGCCTCGACGTTGTTCGGAATCGAGCGCGCCGCCCACGAGGCGGGCTACTTCATCATCGTGGCCAGCCTCAGGGCTCTGGATCGGTCCTCGGTAGCCGACGCCGTCGAGCGGCTGCGGCGCCATGGCGTGGATGGGATCCTCGTCATCGCGCCGCAGGTGGAGGCTGCCGATGCTCTGCTGCACGCCCCGGGGGACGCGCCGCTAGTGGCGGTGGAGGCAGGCCCTGACCGCGGCGTCCCGGTGGTTGCGGTGGATCAGATCGGCGGTGCCGCGAGCGCGACCCGCCACCTGCTCGACCTGGGCCACGGGACGGTCTGGCACATCGCGGGGCCGCCGGACTTCCTCGAGGCCCGCCAGCGACTGGAAGGGTGGCGCACGACGCTCGAGACCGCTGGCGCTGAAGCTCCGCGGCCGCTGACAGGTGACTGGAGCCCACGAGCCGGTTACGACCTTGGCCGCCGCCTCAGCAGAAACCATGACGTCACCGCGGTGTTCGTCGCCAACGATCAAATGGCACTCGGAGTGCTGCGCGCCATGCACGAGAGCGGACGGCGGATCCCGGATGATTTGAGCATCGTTGGCTTCGACGACATCCCTGAAGCCCGTTACTTCCTACCGCCGCTGACGACTGTTCGCCAAGACTTCGACGAGTTGGGAAGCCGCAGCGTGCACCTCCTGCTGCGGATCATGTCCGACGGCGACCGCCTGCTCTCCTCTCCTCATGTCGAGCCGGAGCTGATCGTGCGCGCCAGCACCAGCGTGATGCACCGAGCGCGGTGATCGCAGCTCCGCGTTGACCGCGCTAGATGTGACCGCTAACGTGCCGCCGCATTGCGAGAGCGTTAAGCCGGGTGGACATTCGAGAGCGGGTCTGAAAGGTTACGCGCCGAGACCCGGCGAGAGAGGAGAGAGCGCGATGGGCGACCTGGACATTCTCGATGATGCCGTCGAGCGGCTGGAATGGGACGAGCGCAAGGAGGACGACACCCCCTTCAAGAAGTGGCGGCAGGTTACGCGCCGCACCGCGCTGAGCGGCGGCGCGGCGGGGATAGCCGCACTCGCGATCGAGGCGTGCGGCGGCAAGTCATCATCGGCGTCCGGCGCCGGCAGCTCCGCCGCGTCGGTCTTCGGATCGGGCGGACCGTACAAGTTCACCCTCGTAAACCACGTAACGACCAACACCTTCTTCACCCCGACCCAGAGCGGCGCCGCCGACGCCTGCAAGCTGCTCAACTGCTCCTACAACTGGACCGGCTCGCAGACCAGCAACGTCTCCGAGATGGTGAACGCGTTCAACACCGCGATGAGCGCGGGGGTCAACGGAATCGGCATCTCGCTGGTTTCGCTGACGGCATTCAACTCGCCGGTGAGCAAGGCGCTGAGCTCCGGGATCCCTGTGGTTGCATACAACGCCGACTCGGCCAGCAACCCGCGACTCGCGTACATCGGACAGGACCTGAAATTGTCGGGACAGGAGATGGGCACGCATATCGCGAACTTGGTCCCGTCCGGTGACGTGGCCCTGTTTATCGCCACCCCTGGGTCGCTGAACATCCAGCCGCGGATCGACGGCGCGCTGCAAACGCTCAAAGCGCATCCCTCGATCACCCCTCATGTGGTGGCGACGGGCGCCGCGATCCCGGCCGAGCTGTCGGTGATCAATTCGTACGCGACAGGTCATCCGAACACGAAGGGCATGTTCGCGGTCGACGCAGGCAGCACGCAGGGCGTAGCCCAGACGATCCAGAAGCTTGGCCTCAGTTCGAAAGGGGTAAAGGGCGGCGGGTACGACCTGACGCCCATCACTGAGTCGTTGCTCCAATCGGGGCAGATCCAGTTCACGATCGACCAGCAGCCCTACCTCCAGGGGTTCTTTCCGATCTTGGAGATGTACCTCTACAACATCACCCAGAAGCTGACCGGCATAGCCGACATCAACACCGGTCTGAAGTTCCTGGACCAGACGTCGATCAAGCCTTACGTCAGCACGAAGAGCAAATACGAAGGAACCGGGACCAGCGTCGGCGTCCAGAAGTCCTAGCAACAGGAGAGCAGTCAGGATGGCGAACCCGACCGGTCGCTAGCGATGGCGGCCACTCCCGAAGTAAAGCCAGCGCCAACGAGTCCTCGGCGGGGCCCGGAATCTGGCCGGGCCCTTGGCGCGGGCGCAGTGAAGCTGGTCAGGAGCTTTCTCACGCTGCGCGAGGGCAGCATCGTCGTCGTCACCCTGGTGACGTTCGCCTACTTCGCGATCAGCGCCAACAACTTCGTCCAGGGCAACACCTTCAAGTCGCTGCTGCCCTACTTCGCGCCGCTGGCCATCATCGCGGCGGGCGAGGTGTTCGTAATGATCCTCGGCGAGATCGACCTCTCCGTCGGGGCCTGGGTCGGCATCGCCTCGTTCGTCGCCACGCTGGGGATGCTCTTCACGCTGGATGGGCTGTCGCTGATCATCTCCCACTCGACCCCTGTCCAGGTCCCCGGTACAGGCATCGGCAAGATCACCAACTTCGCACAGGTGTTCGGGGGCGGCACCTATTCGGAGCTCATCTGGGCGCTTGCGTTCGTGGTCGTGCTTCAGCTCGTGCTGTCGTTCACCCGCTGGGGGCTCTACACCGTTTCGACTGGGGGCAACCGGCTGGGAGCGGCAGAGGCCGGCATCCGGACTCGCATGATCATCATGCGCAACTTCATCCTTGCTGCAGGGCTGGCCGGCTTCACCGGGATCCTCGAGGTGGTTCGCACGACGAGCGCCACGCCTGACCCGTCGGGCTCCAATACCCTCCTGCTGCAGGTCGTCGCGGCGGCGATCATCGGCGGGACGCTGATGACCGGCGGCGACGGAACGATCGTCGGCGCGCTGATCGGGGCGCTGTTCCTGGGCATCCTGACCGAGGGGCTGACGATCAAGGGCGTGAACGCCAACTACCTGAACCTTTACCTGGGGATCGCGATTCTCATCGCGATGACTCTCAACGTCGTCGTGAGGCGGGTCAGAACGGGGTCCGGCCGTGGCTGACGAGCCCCTCTCAGGCGAGACCGCCGGCGAGACGGTCCTCGGGCCGACCTCGGCGCCCGACGACGTCCTGCGCATCGAGCACATCGCCAAGAGCTTTGGCCCGATCACGGCCCTGCGCGACGTCAACCTCCATCTCCGCAAGGGCGAGGTTCTGGGGTTGCTGGGCGACAACGGCGCCGGCAAGTCGACGCTCGTCAAGATCATCTGCGGCTTTCACAAGCAGGACTCCGGGACGATGTGGCTCAAGGGCGAGCCGTATGCGCCAAAGAGCGTCGACGACGCCCGCGCTCACGGGATCGACACCGTCTACCAGGATCTGGCGCTGGTCGACCAGCTGACGGTCTACCACAACCTGTTCCTGCGCCGGGAGCGCGTGTTCAAGCCGATCCCGTTTCT
>VAWT01000445.1 GCA_005883415.1 Actinomycetota bacterium
GCCTCGCCCGCCAGTCGCGCGGCGCGTGCCTGAAGTTTGTGCTCCTTACGGCTGCTCATTGGAATTCGGCCACCTTTTTGGCACTGTCGGGAAGGATCTACTACGTTGCGTCGTCTGATAGACGATAGTAGATATCGACCCGATTGGAGAACCCCCTGTCATGAAACGAAGCGCGACGTTTGCCTTGATCGTTGTGGCCACCCTCGGCTTTACGGGCACGAGCCTCGCTCGGCAGTCCAAGAGCCATCCGGTCTCCGCCACCACGAGTCAATCCCAGCCGGACCAGGTGATTCAGTGGAACCAGGAGTTGTTGCAGCTGGTTCAGGCGCCGGGGGCGCAGCCGGCGACGATCCATCCCACCCGCACGTTGGCGATCACACAGCTCGCCGTGTACGACGCTGTCAACGCGATCGAGCGCAAGGACGCGCCCTACCTGTTCCACCGGCGGGCACCGCGCGGCGCCTCAGCGGAGGCAGCCGCTGCCGCTGCGGCCCGCACTACCCTGCTGGCCCTGCTGCCGAGCCAGCAATCGGCGATCGATGCCATGTTCCAGACCTCGCTGGCGCAGCTCGGCTCCGGTCCGCGGGTCCGGGAAGGAACTCAGGTAGGCGAAGAAGCCGCGAACACGATTCTTCGCGCGCGCGCGAATGACGGGGCGGCGGTCACTCCGACCGCGTTCGTGCCCCAGTCCGGCCCGGGTGAATACCAGCTGACGCCGCCGAGCTTCACGCCGGCAGGGTTCACCCAGACCGCACATGTGACGCCGTTCTTCCTGAAGACAGCGAGCCAGTTCCGACCGCCGGCCCCGCCCGCGCTGACCAGTGCTCGTTACGCGGCCGATTTCAACGAGGTGAAGTCACTGGGCAGGCTGACTAGCACGACCCGAACCGCCGATCAGACGTCTGTCGGGAAGTTCTGGGGCGCTGCCCCGATCTGGATCGTGTGGAACCAGGTCGCCGAGCAGGCCGGGTCGGCCTTCCACAACAACCTCCAGCAGAACGCCCGCATGTTCGCGCTCCTCGACGGGACGCTGGGCGACGGCGCGATCGCGCTCTACGACGCCAAGTACACCTACCACCGTTGGCGTCCGATCACGGCGATCACCGCGACTGATCAGGGCAACTCGAACACGATCAGTGATTCGACCTGGGTGCCGCTGGCGAACACCGCCAACGACCCCAGCTACCCAGGTGCTCACGCACAATTCAGTGAGGCGGCCGCGACGGTGCTAGTGGATTTCTTCCGCACCGACGGCTTCTCGTTCTCTCTGAGCAACGCGACAACTGGCATCACGCGAAGCTTCGACAGCTTCACGGCGGCTGCTGATGAGGCCTCCGCCAGCCGTATCTTCGCCGGGCAGCACTTCCGCTACGACGAGGACGCCGGACAGTCGTTGGGGGTACAGGTAGCCGACTTCGTAGTCGACAGCCTCCTCTCACGCGCCGGCGGTCGGAGGAGGTCAGCGTTGTCACCTCCCAAGAACTCGCAAACATTGAAGCTCCCCGCTGTCGAGGTGTGGCAATGATGCGGAGGCTCCTGATCGTCAGCGCGATAGTTGCGTGCGCGAGCGTGTGGTTCGTTGGCGAGGCATCAGCGGCCGACGCGCAGCCTCGCTATCCATGCTGCCGGCCGGGAGACCCGCGCCGCGAACGCGCAGATTGGGGCTGGGGGCGCGATACTAGGAACTGTGATCTCGGGGGCAGGAGAACCGGAGTGCGCCGAGCGGTGCGGATGACGTGATGGGTTGGCGGATCCGCGGCACCTACTTTGAGTCGTGTAACTGTGACGCGATCTGTCCCTGCCGTCGTATCGATGGGGTGCCGGGCGGTCGCTCGACGCACGGCATCTGTCTGGGTGTGCTGTCTTGGCTGATCGAGGAGGGCGCAGCGGATGGCACGGATCTGTCCGGGATTCCCGTCGCGCTCGCGTCCCGCTACAGCGACGATGAGCCGGGCTCACCGTGGACGTGGATCTTGTATCTCGATGCGCGCGCGTCCAGCGAACAGCGCACATTGCTTGAACGGATCTTCACCGGGCGTCTGGGCGGGGATGCCGAGCGCCACTTCCCTTGGGCGTGGAAGCCGAGCGAGCTTGTTGCGGTGCGGGCGGTCGAAATCGAGGTCGACCACGCGCGGCGTCGTCAGTGGCTGCGGATACGCGACCGGATCAGCGTCCGGATCCGGGATCGCTACGACGGCGGCGAGACGGTCACGTGCGTAATCCCGGGGCACGGGCGAACGGGAGAGGAGCTGGTCGCGGACGAGCTCACAGTCGAGGACGGGGCAATCGCGTTCGACTACCGCGGCGTGTGTGGTTACGGCTCGAGTTTCGACTATGCGGGCTAGCTCACTTGGGCTAAAACCAGACTCTCCGAGCTAGTAGCCGGCTGCTGCCGGGATCGGCGCGAACAAGGCCTCAGAAGCGCGCGTCGCATGTAGGTCTGAAGCGCCTTTGCTGTCACGCCGGATTCACGGTCGACCTGAGCCCTGGCCTCGTTCCGCTTTCTGCCCGCGCTGGGCAGATGGATGATCGCGGACAACTGTCGATCCGCATCGCGCTGCCCGGCTGTCGGGCAGCAGCGAGAGCACCTCGCAGGCCAGGCCGCACAGCCGGAAAGGTCTCGGTGATCAAGGAACACGTGGTCCTAAGACATCGACGCGACCAAGCCGGCCATGGCGGCGACCGGCGACATGTCGGTCGGGATCAAGCACCCGTGGCTCGGATCGCTTGGCCCTGGATTGCATGGTGCGAGACGGCGAGCGCGGGAAGCGTTCATCATGAATGACATGAGAAGCCGCAACTGCCGCAAGGTCGCGGTGCTGGGCCCCATTCCTCGCGACCGCATCGTGACCCATGCCGGTGAACGGTTCGAGAAGTACGGGTGCGTGTTGTATACGGCGGTTGCCTTGTCGGCTCTGCTGGACGCTGGCGACACGATCGTCCCGGTAGCACACGTCCGTCGGCAGGACGAGGGCCCGGTCAAGGAGACCCTCGAGTCGTTCCCGAATATCGACACGTCCGGGATAACGTCGCTGGCCGACCAGGGGGACGTCATCGAGCTGCGTTATATCGAGCACAATCGTCGCGTCGAGCGGCAATTGAG
>VAWT01000046.1 GCA_005883415.1 Actinomycetota bacterium
TCGACATCCCGGGGCGAGACGTCCTCCCGCAGGCCCTTGTATGAGGGCGCTCGCATTACGCCGTCCGTGGTCCACTCCCTGAACTCGATCTCGGCGACCAGGCGCGGCTCGACGAACTGGGCCCCGCGCGGCAGCCTCGGGGCCTCATCGAACGGGCTGCGCTTCCGGCGCAGCTCCTTGAACCGTGACGCCAGCGCATCCAGCGTGGCCTCGGTGAACCCGGTCCCCACTCGGCCCGCATACACGAATCTCCCGTCCCGGTAGTAACCCATCAACAGCGCGCCGATGCGCTCGGCGCGCCTCCCCTCGCCGGGCACCCAGCCGCCGATCACGAGCTCTTGGCGCAGCGTGTGCTTGACCTTCACCCACGCCCCGCTGCGGCGCCCGGGCTCGTATCGGGACCCGAGCCGTTTGGCGATCACGCCCTCCAGCCCCTGAGCCCGCGTCGCTTCGAGCAGCCGGTCCCCTTCGCCCACGTGCGCGGCGGGCACGCGCCAGGCGGGGCCCGCCAGCTCGAGCTCCTCCAGCCGCTCTCGACGCTCTTCGTAGGGCGCGTCGATCAGCAGGCGACCATCCAGATACAGCAGGTCGAAGATCGCATACACCACGGGTGTCGAGTTCGAGAGCCTTCTCACCGCCGAGGACGAGGTCACGTGCATGCGCCGCTGGAGCCGCTCGAAGCTGGGCTTACCCGAGTCATCGAATGCCACCAGCTCTCCGTCGAACACTGCTTCACGCATCCCGAGAGCCCGGAGCAATCCTCGGACCTCCGGGTAGGAGTCGGTGACCTCCCGCAGGTTCCGGCTCTCGAGCCGCAGGCGTCCTGGCTTCACGTAGGCGATGGCCCGCACCCCGTCCCACTTGACCTCGAACGAAAAGTCGGCTTCGGGCTTTGGGATCGACGTCGAGGAGCGGGCGAGCATGGGCACGATCCGCTCCGGCATCGGCTGCCGGCCGGAGTCGGCCGGCGGGTCCATGCGGTGGATCATCCAGTCGTTCTTGGACCCCTCGTCGCGCCCGATCACGAACAGGCCGTAGCGGCCCGTGAGCCGCTCGCCGTGAAACGTCACCTCCACCTTGTTCTCGGACCACTTCTCGGTCTCGAACGTGCCGCGGTCCCAGATCCGCATCGTCCCCGCGCCATACTCCCCCCGGGGGATCTCGCCCTCGAACTCGAGGTACTCCATCGGATGATCCTCGGTGCGCACCGCGAGCCGGTTCTCGCTCGGGTCGGGAGGGATCCCATTCGGGACCGCCCAGGAGGCAAGCGCTCCATCGTGCTCAAGCCGAAGGTCCCAGTGAAGCCGCGTGGCGTGGTGCTCCTGGACGACGAAGCGGCCCCCGGAGGTTGCCCGCTGCCGTGCGGAGGCGTCCTGCTTGGGCTTCGCTCGCTTGCGTGCCGGTCCGTCCGCCTTTCGTCGCGCTGAGCCGTCCGGTTCGGGGGTGGCCTTGAAGTCCCGGCGCTTGCGATATGTCTGTAGCTTGCGCTCGGCCATGACGTGGCTGCCTTTAGTCACGGTAGCCGGGAATCGGCACGTCTCAATCTTCGCCAACTTTTACGTGCACACGCCATCATTCTGAAATGGCTCGAGTGCTCGTTGTCGACGATGAGCCCGCCGTGAGGCGGGCGCTCGAGCGCGCGCTGCGGCTCGAGAACTACGACGTCGAGCTCGCCGCCGACGGCGAGCAGGCGCTCGACGCGCTCGTCGGCGACGGAATCGATGCGGTCGTCCTCGACGTGGCGATGCCGCGCCTCGACGGCCTCGAGGTGGTCCGCCGGATGCGCAAGGCCGGCGACCGGACCCCGGTCCTGATGCTCACCGCGCGGGATGCGATCGACGACCGCGTGGCGGGGCTTGACGTCGGCGCCGACGATTACCTCGTGAAGCCCTTCGCGCTGCGGGAGCTACAGGCGCGATTGCGGGCGCTGATCCGCCGTACCGGCGACGGTGTGGACGGCGAGGTGCTGCACTACGCCGACCTGGTGCTCGACCCGGTCGCTCACGAGGTACACCGCGGCGACCGGCTTATCGAGCTGTCCAAGACCGAGTTCTCGTTGCTGCAACTGTTCCTGCAGCACCCCCGCCAGGTGCTGACCCGTTCGACGATCTTCGAGCACGTTTGGGGTTACGACTTCGGCCCGACCTCCAACGCTCTGGGCGTGTACATGGGCTACCTGCGGCGCAAGACGGAGGCCGACGGCGAGCCGCGGCTGCTTCACACGGTCCGCGGCGTCGGCTACGTCCTTCGGGAGTAACCACTGCATACTGACTGGTGCATGCCGTTCTGTAGGAGTAGCGGATGCCGCTGAAGCGCAGAGTCGGATTCGTCGCAGGGGCGGCGGTCGGCGTTGCCGTGTTGACCGCCCTGATCGTGTCCTACCTCGTCGTGCGCGGACAGCTGCTCGACCAGGTTGATGGGGCGCTCAACGCCCAGATGGCCGCCATTCAGAACCACCAGCTGCCGCTGGGCGCGTCGCTTCCCGGAATCCCGCCGAGCGCCGGCGGTTCGACGCAGTACTTCCAGATCATCGGCGCGGACGGAACCACTCTCCAGGACAATGTCGCCCTGCCGGTCAGCTCCCACGCGAAGTCGGTCGCGAGCGGCAACGGTAGTGCCTACTCGACGGACGTGAACGCCGGAGGAACACATTGGCGGGTCCTGACGTTTCCCGCCACCCTCAGGGTGAACGTCGACCAGGTCACCCAGGGGGCGGTCCAGCTCGCCCGCCCGCTTAACGGGACCGACCACATCCTGGCCAACCTGCGGCTGATCCTGTTCCTGCTCTTCCTGGGCGGGATCGCGCTGGCGGCAGCCCTCGGCCGCCTCGCCGCTCGGCGCGTGCTGGCGCCGCTGTCGGAGGTTGCTCAGACCGCGACCTACATCGGCGAGACCGACGACCTCTCGAAACGCATCACCGTCCACGCCGACGACGAGGTAGGGCAGCTGGCGACCCGCTTCAACGCGATGCTCGAGCACCTGGAGGGGTCTCGCGCCGCGCTCGACGAATCCGTCCGTGCCCAACGCCAGCTGGTGGCCGACGCCTCTCACGAGCTTCGGACCCCCGTCACCAGCCTCCGCACCAACATCGAGGTCCTGCTGGCCGGGGGCACGATCTCGGAAGAGGACCGACGGCGGCTGCTGACCGACGTCGTCGAGCAGAGCGAGGAGCTGAGCGCGCTCGTATCCGATCTGATCGATCTGGCGCGTGGCGATGAGCCACCCGGCGACACCGAAGACGTCAGGCTCGACCGGGTCGTCGAGGAGTCATTGGCGCGCGCACGCCGCAACGCGCCCGGCCTGCGCTTCCAGGCGCAGCTGGAGCCGGTCACTCTGGAGGGCGTGGCGGAGCGGCTCGAGCGAGCAGTCAACAACCTGCTGGACAACGCCGCCCGCCACTCACCACCGGACGGGACGGTGGAGATCGACGTCGACTCGGCCGGCGTCCGAGTCCGGGACCACGGTTCCGGGATCGACGAGGAGGACCTGCCCCACGTCTTCGACCGCTTCTACCGGGGCGCCAACGTTCGCGGTCAACAGGGGTCCGGTCTCGGGCTGTCGATCGTCCGCCAGGTGACCGAGCAGCACGGCGGCTCGGTCAGCGCCGCCAACCCCCCGATGCCGCTAGCGCCGCGCGATCCGCCGCTGGCGAGCGGCCATGAACGCCCGACGCAGCACGTAGAACAGGCCAGCGAACACGGGCACGACCACCACCAGCAGCGCGCCCCGCGTCGTGCGGGAGCCGCCGGCCGCGACGAGCGCGACCTCGACGCCGACCGTCGGGATGGCTGCCAGCAGCGTGGTGTGCGACCGGTAGCCGGAGAAGTGCTCTCGTCCCGTGACCTCGATCACGCCAAGCGCCACCACGATAATTCCCACGACCAGTGCCGGCCCCGGGCTCCGACCCGACAGGACCGGAATACCTCCGACGACGAACGCCACCCCCCCAGCCAGGATCGCGAGCTCGGACACCGGCAGGCCCCCGAACGGGCTCGGCGGCCGCTCCCCCACAGTGCCCAGCATCCGCTGCCCCGCGTGGCGATCTCGTTCCGTGATGGCGCTACGTTCAGCCCGCTGCTCGCGGCGCTGTGACGGTGCGGCGCGCGGAGCGCCGGCTCGCGATCGCCGCTTGCGCTTGGAGCCGCGTGACTTCTGGGTAGCCACGACTCCAGCCAGGATAGTCCGCCGCGACAGAAGACACGACGCCACCGCGCCATTAGAGTTCAGGCATGAGCGACCAGAAGCCGCTCGAGTTGATTCTCGCCCGCAACCTGCTGTCGAGCATCTCCACGCCGGCGTTCCTCGTTGGCCAGGAGGGAGCGCTGCTGTTCTATAACGAAGCTGCCGGCGCGCTTGTCGGGCGCCGCTTCGAGGAGACCGGGACGATGACCGCGCAGGAGTGGACGGCCGCGTTCGGCCCCTTCGACGACAACGAACAGCCGATCCCGTACGACGAGAACAAGCTGACGAAGTCCCTGCGTGAGGGACGCCCGGCGCACGGGAATTTCCGCATCTGCGTCGCGGGCAACGTCCACCAGGACATCGCGGCGAGCGCGATCCCGATCGTCGGGCCGGATGGCTCGAGCGGCGCGATCGTGATCTTCTGGCCTTTGCCCGAGGATGAGGAGACGAAAGCCGCGGCTGGCGTGACAGAGCAGAGCGAGGTCCTATGAGAATCAAGATCTGGGGAGCACGGGGATCCGTGCCGGCGCCCGGCCCCGAGACCATGCACTACGGCGGCAACACCTCGTGCGTGGAGGTCACGCTGTCCGATGGCAGCACCCTGATTCTCGACGCGGGCACCGGGATTCGCAATCTCGGATTGGCGCTGCCACGCGTGGAGCGCCCGATCCACATCCTCCTCACGCACCTGCACCTGGACCACATCCAGGGCCTGATGTTCTTCGCGCCGCTGTTCAGGCCCGAATCGGAGATCATCGTCTGGGGCCCGGCTTCTCCGGAAGCGTCGCTGCGCGAACGGGTTGGGCGCTACATCTCGGCGCCGCTTGCGCCCGTCGAAGTGCGCGAGTTGCCCTCGCACGTGTCGTTCAAGGAAGCCGAGCCGCTGGAATGGGATCTCGGCCCGGCGCGCATCCGGGCCCAGTCCGTCAACCACCGTGGCCCGACGCTCGGCTACCGGATAGACGACGGAGACACGACCCTGTGCTACATCCCCGATCACGAGCCCGGCCTGGGCGCTCCGCTCTCGCAGCTCGAGGACGACTGGATCTCCGGCTTCGGCCTCGCTCGCGGAGCCTCGACGTTGATCCACGACTGCCAGTACACGGATGCCGAGTACCCCAACCACCTGGGCTGGGGTCATTCGCCGATCGCGGACGCACTGGAGTTCGGGCAGCGGGTGGAGGCCGAAAAGCTGGTCCTGTTCCACCACGACCCGCTGCATTCAGACGACTTCCTCGACGGGCTGTGCGGCGACATTCACGCCCGGTGGCAGGAGCTTGGCCGGGATCCGGGTCAGGTCGAGCTGGCGACCGAACGGCGCGAGCTCGAGATATCCCCGCAGGCGGCGCCCGTCGGCGCCTAGTCCCAGCGGTTCCGGGCGGCGCCTAGTCCCAGCGGTTCCGGCCGGCGCGGAGCGCGCGCAGCTCAGAGACCGCGTACGTCTCGGCTCGACGCCGCCGGTGCCCCTCCCCGGCCGCCAGCAGCCTCACCGGGAGCTGGCGCTCGACCACCCCACCGCGACCGTCGGGGCTGACCTGCACCACCCGGGCCTCCGGTCGCGAGGTCACGCACTCCTCGACGCGCGTTCCATCGAACACGAGCGCGGCCCCGTCGTCCGCCGCGTAGCCGGCTGGCAGCTTCCCCGACGCTACCGCCCGCCTGTAGGCCAGGAGGCGCTCGGATTCGCCGTCCAGGTGCACCGACAAGCTGCCGGCCAGGAGGCCCAGTCCAGATACGGGTTCGGGGGCACCGCCGCTTCTCGAGATCCCTCCCTCAAACCAGCACATGCCGCCGGCGCTAACGCCCGCCAGCACGGCCCCCTGCTCCCAGGCGGCGCGAATCGCCCGGTCGACCGCGTGGGCGCGCCACACCGCGAGCATGTTGCGCATCGACCCGCCCCCGACATAGATCGCATCCTGCGCCAGCAGGTGACGAGTGGGGTCAAGGCGGGATTCGGCGAGATGAAACAGCGACAGGACGCTCGGCTCGCAGGGCCAGGTTCCGAACCGCTCTTCGAATCGCAGCGCCTGCTCGCGGGTGTCACCGCTGGCGGTGGGGATGAAGCAGACCTTCGGGATCGGCTTGCCGGTCAGGGCGAGTACGTGGCGGTCGAGGGCTGGGTTTCGCTCCCCCATCGTGAACCCGCCGCCGCCCATGGCGAGGATCCGGCGCCGGTCTGTGGGCACTCCTTGAGCCTACTCTCACGCGGCGACGGGCTGCTCGCCCGCAACGGGTCGCTCGCCCGCGACGGGTCCCAGATAGCGACCCGGAAGTTCCCGCTCGACCACCTGGCCCAGGGGATCGCTGCTCACGTAGACGGCGCTGGCTCCCTGCCGCGAGCAGACGACCTCCTCAAGTTCCGTCCCGACGAAGTGGAGCGCCGCCCCGTCTCCCACTCCGTAGCCGGGAGCCATTCCCGACCGGATCGCCTCCCGGAAGGCGGCTCTGCGCCCGGACTCCTCGCAGTAGTGCACCGCGTTGCTCCACGGCAAAAGGCCCAAGCCGTCGACCCTCTGAGGATCGCCCTCGTGAAACGCGCTCACCGCTTCGGCGAACCAGCACAGCGAGCCCGCCGAGCCGCCGCAGAGCACGACGCCGGCCCGCCAGGCGCCCCGCAGCGCGAGGTCAATGCCGTGCGCCCGCCAGGTGCCCAGGAGCGAGAGGAGGCTGCCTCCACCGACGTACACCAGATCCTGTGCGAGTAGGTGCGCGCGGGGATCGCCCACGCCCGTCTCTCGTCTGAACAGAGAGATGTGCGAGGGTTCGCAACGCGAGGCTGCGAACGCCCGGTAGAAGCGAACGATGTAGTGATCGGCATCGCCGCTGGCCGTGGGCAAAAAACACACTCGCGGTTTCTCGACGCCCGTCAGCGCAATCAGGTGCTCGTCCAGCAGGGTGTTGCCCCACTCCATCGAGAAGCCGCCGCCGCCAAACGCCACGATCTGTGGAGGCCGGGCCGGCATGGCCAAAAACGTAGGCCGAGCGGAGCGGGCCGTCATTGGCCCTGTGTCCATACCTGACCGTGTTTGGGTGCGCGAACGGATAGTGTCGAATGTCATGAGGGATGGCGCCGGATGGCCCCTGCGCGGTGCAATCACCGAGGCCGTGCGACCCGGGGAGAGCGATCTGTCTGGGAAGGCGTTGTGGCGGATCGGCTCGGTGGCGCTAGCGGGACAGATCGTGCTGGTCAACCTGATCGGCGCGGGCGCCGTAGTCGTCATCGCCGCCATAGTGGTGCCCGAGCCGACCAACAGCCCGCACATTTTCCTCGTCAATGGCCTCGTCGCCGTCGGCTATGTCGCGATCGCCGTCCCCGTGGGAGTCGTGCTCGGCATCCGCGGACTCTGGCCCCTGCGGGACTGGCTGCTCGAGGAGCGGCCCGCCGCTCTTCAGGAGATGCGCCTCGTCCTGTACGGGCCCTTCCGCCTCCTGGTCCTCCAGCTGGCGCTCTGGTGGGCGGCGGCAGTTCTGTTCGGCCTGCTCGACACGCAGTATTCGGGCCAGTTGGCCATGCGCGTCGGGGTGACCGTGATGCTGACCGGCCTCGTGACCGCGTCGTGCGCCTACCTGGTCGCCGAGCGGCTGTTGCGCAGCCCGGCGGCGCGGGCGCTCGCCCATGGCGCCCCGCCGCGGTTCGCGGTTCCCGGGGTCGCCACTCGTGCCGTGCTTGCCTGGGCAGTCGGGACCGGCGTGCTGCTCGCCGGCTTGGTCGCAATCGGGTTGCTCGCCGTGACCGATGCCGCGGGCGTTACGGTCCGGAACCTCGGCGTGGCGATGATCGCGCTCGGGGGGACGGGGATCGCGGTCGGGTTGCTCGCGGTGATCCTCGCCGCCCGCACTACGGCCGACCCGATCGCCGGGCTGCGCCGCGCCCTCGTGCGCGTTCAAGAAGGCGACTTCGACGTCAGGGTGCCGGTCTACGACGGCTCCCAGATCGGCCGGCTCCAGCTGGGGTTCAACGAGATGGTCGCCGGCTTGGCCGAGCGGGAGCGGATCAGGGAGGCGTTCGGCACCTACGTGGACCCCGAAGTCGCCGCGCACATCCTCGAAGAGGGGGTCGATGCCGCCGGCGAAGAGGTGGAGGTCACGCTGATGTTCATCGACGTGCGCGACTTCACCGGCTTCGCCGAGGAGACCCCGGCAAACGAGGTCGTCGGCGCGATCAACCGCCTGTTCGAGCGGATCGTCCCGGTCATCCATGCCCACGGCGGGCCTCAACTCCGGCACCGTCGTCGCGGGGAACATAGGCGGCGATCGGCGGTTCGAGTTCAGCGTGATCGGCGACGCGGTCAACGTCGCGGCTCGAGTCGAGGCAGCGACCCGCCAGACGGGCGACACGGTCCTGCTCACCGACCGCACCGCGGCGCTGTTGGACGGCGATCAGGCGGAGCTCGAGGAGCGCCCAGGGTTGGAGCTCAAGGGCAAGCGTGACGCGGTGCCGGTGTACGCGCCCAAGGCTCCGGCCGCCGACGCCGCGCGAGCTGACTAGCCGAGCACGCGGCACGGCTGGCCCTGCTCGCGTCATCAAATCGTTACACGCGCCGCAGGTTCATCTGGAACCCTGCAAGGACCTCTCTCTGCACGGGGCCGGTCCCACGAGGGCCGGCCCTTGGCGTTTAGGAGGGGAGGCTGTCGATGAGGCGGGACATCTGTTCCCGTTTCGTCGACACGCCGCGGAGAGGCGAGGGGCGGCGCGCGGCGCGAGCGGGGGGCTAAGCCGGCCGCACCGCCGCGGCGACGCCGGCCGTGAACAGCTAAGCCGGCCGCACCGCGTCGGCGGCGGGCGTGCTGTCGGACACCTCCCGGAACAGGCCGGTGACCACGAACACGACCTGCTCGGCGATGTCGACTGTGTTGTCGCCGACGCGCTCAAGCGCCCGCGCGACCAGGATCATGAACATGGCCCACTCACGGGTGTCGACGTCGTCGCCGATCTCGACCGCGCGCTTGAAGATCGCGCGGTTCAGCCGGTTGATCTCGGCGTCCTGGCGGACGAGGTCCTGGGCCAGCTCGACGTTGCGCGAGGAGAACGCGTCCCTCGCCTGCGTGACCTGGGAGCGGGCATGGCGGCCCATGCGCTCGATGGAGTCGAGGATGTCCTTGTCCTTGGGCGACTCGTATCCCGAGAGCGGCACGAGCTTGGCGATGTTCACGCACTGGTCGCCCATCCGCTCCACGCAGCGAATGATGTGCAGCAGCGCGGCCAGGATCCGCAAGTCGCTGGCCACCGGCGCCTGGCGTGCGAGCAGCGACAGCACGCCCTGGTGCACCTCGAGGTAGCGTCCGTCGATCCGGTCGTCGTCGGCCACGACCATCCCGGCCAACTCCACGTCTTGATAGCTGACCGACTCCAGCGCGCGGTCGAGCGCCTGGGTGACGAGGTCCAGGCCGCCCAGAGCCTGCTTCTCGAGGTCCCTGAGGGCCTCACGGTACGAGTGGCGGACCTCCTGCATGTCTGTGACTCCTCTCCGGGAACTCCCCAATCGGCTTATTTACCCGAACTTCCCTGTCACGTACCGCTCGGTCCGCTCATCGTTGGGGTTGGTGAAGATCTTGGTCGTCGGGCCATGCTCGATCAGCTCTCCCTCGAGCATGAATGCCGTCGAGTCGGCCACCCGTCCAGCCTGCTGCATGTTGTGGGTGACGATCACGATCGTGTAGCGGTCTTTGAGCTCGTCGATCAGCTCCTCGATCTTCAGCGTCGCCACCGGGTCGAGAGCCGAGCACGGCTCGTCCATCAGGATCACCTCGGGCTCGACGGCCACCGTGCGAGCGATGCACAGGCGCTGCTGCTGTCCGCCCGACAGCCCTGTCCCGGGCTTGTCGAGTCGGTTCTTGACCTCGTCCCACAGGCCGACGGCCCGCAGCGCCCTGTGAACGCGCTCGCGCAGATTGATGCCACGAGCTCCCGTCAGCCGTAGTCCGGCTGCGACGTTGTCGAACACCGACATCGTCGGGAACGGGTTCGGCTTCTGGAACACCATCCCGATCAGCCGCCGCACGGAGGTGACGTCAACCCCGTCCTCGTAGACATTCATGCCGTCCAGCGCGACGCTGCCCTCCGCACGCGCGCCCGGGATCTCCTCGTGCATGCGGTTGATGCAGCGAACCACCGTCGATTTCCCAGATCCGGAAGGCCCGATCAGCGCGGTCACCTCGTTCGCTGGGAAGGCGATGTTGAAGTTCTTGACCGCGAGCTGGTCGCCGTAATAGGCGTTCAGCGCCTCGATGTTGACGCCGTGCCCCTTGGCGTCCTGTGCGCTCGACTCTTTGGCCTCCGCGGCGGCCTCGGTGCGATCGGATTGCCGCCTCTCGGTCGACATGTCGGTCGTCGTTTCCTTACTCGTTGTTTCAGGCGGGATCATGCCATGCGACTCCTTCGAGAAGCGATTCGCGCGATCACGTTGATGATCAGCACCAGTGCTACCAGCGTTAGCCCGGCTCCCCAAGCACGGGCGGTGATGGCGTTCCGGGGAGATTGGATGTCGTTGTAGATCTGGATCGGGAGCGCGTTCATCTGTGCTCCCAGGTTGCCGGTGAGCGCAAACGCCCCGGCCGCCGTGAACAAGAGCGGTGCGGTCTCCCCCATTCCGCGGGCGACCGCGAGCAGCGAACCGGTGACCAGCCCCGACAGCGAGGTTGGCAGCACCACGCGCAGCATCACGCGCCAGCGGGGCGCGCCCAGGGCGAGAGCCGCCTCGCGCAGGCTGGAGGGCACGAGCAGCAGCACGACCTCGGAGGACCGGATCACGATCGGCAGCATCAGGAGCGATATGGCCACCGCACCCTTCCATCCGGTGAAGGCGCCGCCGATCTTCGAGATCACGAGCACGATGTAGATGAACAGACCGAACACGATCGAGGGCACGCCGGTCATCACGTCGACGAAGTACCGGATGACATTGGCGAATTTCGATTCCTTTCCGTACTCGGTCAGGTAAAGCGCGACGGCGATGCCGACCGGGACCGAAATCGCCGTCGCCAGCGCGATCATCTCGAGCGTCCCGAGGATCGCGCTGCGGATGCCGCCGGGGTTGCCGAAGAAGTTGCCGTTCGGATCGGTGCTGAAGAACCCACTGCTGGTGACCGCGCTCAGGCCCTTATGCAGCAGGTAGTAGATGATGAACACCAGCGGCACCAGAGCGATCAGGGTGGCGACCAGCAGCAAGCTGCGCATCACCTTGTCGGTGCGCCGGCGGCGAGGGCTCACCCGGGGAAGAGCGGTGACGCTCATACCTCGTCCACCGCCACTCCCGCCATGACCGCGCCGGCCGCCCGGGTGCGCGTCCCGCGTGACACGAACCAGCGGGCGATGATGTTGACGATCAGCGTGAGGATGAACAGAACCAGCCCAGCCTCGAACAGCGCTGACTTGTAAAGCGTGGTGTTCGCCGCCTCCCCGAACTCGTTGGCGATCACCGCCGCCAGGCTGTAGCCCTGGTTGAACAGGTGCTTGCCGATCACATCCGCGTTGCCGATCACCAGCACAACGGCGATCGTCTCGCCGATGGCCCGGCCCAGCCCGAGCATCGCGCCGCCGGTGATGCCCGATCGCGAGTAGGGCAGGACCGCCATCCTGATCATCTCCCAACGAGTGGCGCCAAGCGCCAGAGCTGCCTCCTTGTGCTCGGACGGCACGGTGGAGATGACCTCCCGCGCGATCGCCGAGACTATCGGGAGGATCATGATCGCCAGGATCAGCCCGGCGATGAAGTAGTTGTAGAGCGTGACGGTTCCGCCGCCGATCCAGGGAATGAACGAGAACGTGCTCGCAAACCATTTCTCGACGGGCAGCAGCTTCGGCGCCAGCACGAACACACCCCACAGCCCGTAGACGACGGAGGGGACTGCGGCCAGAAGATCGACCAGGATCGCCATCGGCGTGCGGAACCGCCGGGGGCAGATCTCGATCAGGAACAGCGCCGTGCCGATCGCCACCGGCACTCCGATCAAAAGCGCGATCGCCGAGGTGACGACAGTCCCGACGAGCAGGGGCAGGCCGCGGAAGATCAAGTGTGAGGGGTTCCAGTCGTTGCCGAACACGAACCCCCACCCGAAATGGCTGATGGCTGTCGAGGACTGGCCTATCAGCCGGATGAAGAAGTAGGCGATCAGGATCAGGATCGCCGCGGCCAGCGCGGTCAGCGTCCACTGCAGAACCTGGTCTGGAAGACGGCTCAGCGGCGACCGCTCGATGAGAGAGCGGCCGCCGCTGACTGTGGTGGCGCTTGCCTCCACTAATCCCCTCTTACTTGCTCAACGTGATCGCTGCCCCATTGCACGTCATCGTCGCCAGCTGCGTGTTGTCCTTGGCGGCGAGTGACCCTGGTAGGGGAGCATACGGGATCTGGCTTCCGCCCTGCCCGAGGGTCGACTGTCCAGCGCCGAACGCGTAGGTCAGGAATCCCTTGACTCCCTTGGCCACCGTGGTGCTGGCACCGCCCGACTGGCACGGATCTTTGTACACGTCGAGGAACGTCTGGGAGGCGATCGGGTAGGCCGAGGCATTCGGCGAATTGATCGTCGAAATCCCGAGGTCAGCGGGGACCGCGACGCCAGTCGCCGCAGCAGACGTGGCGGCAATCGTGGGCTGGATGTAAGTGCCGGCCTTGTTCTTCACCGCTGCGTAGGTGAAGTTGTTCTCGATGGCGTATGCCTGCTCGACGTAGCCGATGGCGCCAGGGGTCTGCTTGACGATCGCGGCGACGCCCGAGTTGCCCTTGCCGCCCGTACCGACCGGCCATTTGACGATCTTGCCCTTGCCCACCGTGCCCAGGAAGATGTCGGCGATCGTCGGGCCATCGAGCTTCAGTCCGCTCTTGATGCCCGACAGGTTGTAGGACAGGGTGATCGAGCCGAAGGCGACCGGGAACTGGAGCACCGGCCCCTTCATCTTGGACTTCTCAGAGGACTTCAGCGCCCCGTCGTCGCCCGCGAAGTTCGCCGTGGCCGTCTGTAGGTCCGCGACGCCGGTGCCCGAGCCGACGGCGGCGTAGTTCACGGTCAGCCCCTGCCCCTTGAGCGTCGAGCCCCACTGCTGATAGATCGGGGCCGCGAACGTCGATCCAGCTCCGTTGATCGTCGCCGAAACGTTGTTAGTCGAGGCGGTCGACGTGCTCGAGGACTTGTTGTTGCTAGAGCCGCACGCTGCGATCACGACCGATGCAACGATCGCTACGCCAGCTCCGGCCATGCGACTTGTAATCAAGGTCTTCTCCTTGTTAGGGAATGCGTGACTGCCCTCCTGTGCGGACGAGAGTCTCTGGGGAAGCGGACCATCCGGTGTTATCCGGTTGTGAACCGTTCGTTTGCAATTTGCTTGCGCTCGGCGGTCATCCGGTAGCCAAAGCCGAAATGCGTGTGGATGAACAACCAGCCGGGAAGCGCCCGCTGGAGCTTCACGCGCAGCTTGCGGACATAGACGTCGACGGATCGGTCCCCGGCCCGCATCTCCTTGCCCCACACCAGCCTGAACAGCTCCTCACGGGCGATGATGCGATTGGCGCGGCGGGCGAGCTCGGTCAGCAGGCGAAGCTCTCGAATCGAGAGCGTCAACGGCCGGCCGCCGGCCCAGGCCAGGTGTTCCTCGGGGAAGATCTGGAGCGGGCCAATGTCGTGCACCTCGCGGCGCATCG
>VAWT01000446.1 GCA_005883415.1 Actinomycetota bacterium
GCCCTGTCCCGTGGACACGGGGTCGGTGTCGTTGTCGGTGACGTAGCTCGGGCAGGTGATCTTCGGCGCCTGCTCGACGCAGTTGTAGCGGCGCATGTCGCCAAAGTACGCACGCGGGCTGTCGATGCCGTGCGTCGCCATGCGCGGACCGAGCAACGTCTTCATGGCCGGGTTCTCCAGCAGCGAGTCGAACTGCGCATCGGCGCTCGGGTCGTCAAGCGACTCCCACAGGTCGCCGAGCCGTTGCTTCAACGACTCGCTGATGTCGTACTGGCCGGGGTCGACGATCATCGCCGCCAACCGCGGCTCGCCCGACGCGCCTCGCGGTGCGAGGAGACCACCGAACGAACGACCGACGAGCACGATCCGCTTCGGGTCCACCTCCGGGCATCCCAGCACCACGTCCACCATGCCGGGGACGACGCTCTCCCAGTCGGGTCGCATCGGCTGGCGCCGGTCGTACAGGACGGCGCCGGTGCCCGGCCCGTCGAGTCCCGCGAACGCCCAGCCGCGGTCGAGCGCCGGGTACACCGCCGAGTACGTCTCCTCAGCCGTGCCGTCGTACCCGCCGATGTGCAGGATCGTCGGAAACGGGCCGTCGCCCGCCGGCGCGAAGAAGTAGCCGGGCGTGTCACCCTCGAGGACGCTGCCCGGTCGGTCGAGGTGTGGCAACGCTGCCCGGAACGCACGCACGAGCGCCGGATAGGCGGTCTTCAGCTCCTTGCACTCCAGGTCGTCGCGATGCCAGAAGAAGGCCTGGCGGTAGTACTCCGCCGCGCGGAGGTATTGGGCTGCGGCGCTCACGGTGTGGTCGGCCGCGAGCGCTTGGTCGGCCTGCTGCACCAAGCCGTCGGCGAACTGCGACCACGCTCGGTACCAGCTGTCGCGATCGCCCGCCGTGATCTGCGGCGCGATGTACAGGCACTCACCCACGTTCGCCATGCCGGCGTCGCACTTCCCGACGCTGCGCTGCAACTGCCCGTCGACTTGCGCCACGCCAGCAGCGAGCGAACACGCTGCCCTGCTGCTGACTTTCAGCAGCAGTCGTCGCACCGGCCGCAGCAGGCCGACTACACCGCCAGGCTGGTTATCGTTCCTCGCCGTCAGGGTTGGTGTAGGAGCGGGTCGGACGGAACCGCTTTGATTGTGGTTCCGGCCACCGCGGCGCTCATGATCGTCGGACTTCTTCAGGGTTCGACGAGATAGGAGGCCGGCGATGGCCGGAGCGGACAGGATGACGATTGAGCAGGTCGTCAGGGAGGTGTTGTTGGAGGATCACGCTGATGTGGTGCGTGAGTCGGTGCGGTGGGTGGTGCAGCAGCTGATGGAGTCTGAGGTCAGCGAGCTGGTCGGCGCGGAGCTCGGTGAGCGCCGGCCGGATGATCGTGCGACGCATCGCAACGGGTATCGGTCGCGGCGGTGGGACACGCGGGCTGGGGAGATTGAGCTGCAGATCCCGAAGCTCAGGCAGGGCAGCTATTTCCCGTCGTTTCTGCAGCCGCGCAAGCGCTCTGAGCAGGCGCTGGTGGCGGTCGTGCAGCAGGCGTACGTGTGCGGTGTCTCCACGCGGCGCGTTGACCAGCTGGTCGAGTCGTTGGGGCTGCGCGTCTCGCGCAGCGAGGTGTCTCGGATCTGCGCTGGGTTGGATGAGCAGGTCGAGGCGTTCCGCACCCGCCCGCTTGAGGGCCGCTACCCGTATCTGTTCGTCGACGCGAAGGTCGAGAAGGTTCGTGACGGCGGCCGGGTCGCGCGCAAGTGTGTGGTGATCGCGCACGCGGTGCATGAGACCGGCCGCCGCGAGATCATTGGCTTGGACGTCGGCGAGGCAGAGACGGAGGCGTTCTGGCGCGAGTTCCTGCGCTCGTTGGTCAAGCGGCGGCCTGGTCGGTGTGCAGCTGGCGATCTCAGACGCCCATCCCGGCCTGAAGACCGCGCTTGAGCAGGTCCTCGGAGCGCCGTGGCAACGCTGCACAGTGCACTTCCTCCGCGACGGCTTGGGGCACGCGCGCAAAGACCAGCACGGGCTGCTGGCGGCGCTGATCCGCCCGATCTTCCGCGTCGACTCAGGCGAGGAAGCCCGCCGGCGCCTCGGCGAGGCGGTCTCCCAGCTCGAGCGGGCGCTGCCGAAGGTCGCCGCGATGCTCGAACAGGCCGAGGAGGACATCCTCGCGTTCTACGCGTTCCCCTCAGAACACTGGCCCAAGCTCAGAAGCACCAACCCGCTGGAGCGCTTCAACCGCGAGATCGGCCGACGCACCGACGTCGTCGGGATCTTCCCCGACGACGCCTCATTGATCCGCCTGGTGTCGATGCTCGCAATCGAGGCCAACGACGAATGGCTCGTCGGCCGCGGCTACATCAGCCTGCAGTCAATGGAGCCGCTCCTCGAGGAGCGGCTC
>VAWT01000440.1 GCA_005883415.1 Actinomycetota bacterium
CGTCGTCGTGCATCGAGAGCATCAGCACGCGGGTGTCGGGCAGGTGGGAGCGAATCTCCCGAGCGGCCTGCAGGCCGGTCATGCGCGGCATGCCGACGTCGAGGATGCAGAGGTCCGGTCGCGCGGCGAGCGCAGCTTCGACGGCCTCGACGCCGTCGGACGCCTCGGCCACGACGGAGATGTCGGGCTGACGCTCGAGCAGCAGTCGTATGCCCGATCGCACGATCCCATGGTCGTCTGCGACGAGGATGCGCATGCCCTCAGTTGATCGTCAGCTCGACCCGCGTGCCTTGACCTTCGCCGGACCAAATCGACAGCAGTCCACCCACGAGCAGCGCTCGCTCCCGCATCCGGTAGATGACGAGCTGCTGCTCCGGGGTCAAGGGTGGGATCTGACCGCGCGCGTTGAATGTCGCGCGGATCCCGGATTGATCGCCGAAGTCCCGCACCTGGCTGTGGAGCGCCGGGATCAGCCCGTGGTCGTCGAGTACGGCCGGCCGCAGCTGTCGGGCCAGCGCGAGCAGCTCCTCCATCGCCTGGCTGGACAGCCGCTTGGTCTCTGAGAGCTCGCGGCGAAGCTCCGGCGGGGCCTGCTCGATCGAGGCCTGGAGGCGCAGCGACACAGCGGTCAACGCCTGGTTGACCTCGTCGTGGAGATCCTGAGCGATCCGACGGCGCTCGCGTTCCTGAGCCTGGATGGCGGCCCGACCGGCGTCGCGCCGCTCCACCTCGAGCCGTCCGATCATCCGCCGGAAGGCGGCCTCGAGGCGCCGCACCTCGGCGCTGTCGGCCGTTTTGGCGGGCACCAGCCGTTGGTCGGGGTGGCCGAGATCGATGCGCTCCATCGAGGAGATCAGCTCATCCAGCGGCTTGAAGCGCCGGCGGAGCAGCAGCCAGTTGCCGAGCAGCGTGGCCACGATGGCCAGGCCCAGCACGAACGCCTCCCGGCCCCGGGTGACGTTGGTGGTGTGGGCGTCGACCGCCACCGTGGCCACCAGGACGGTGCCGGCGATCAGCAGCAGGTTGACGGCGAGGACCTGGGCGAGGAGGGGACGCGATCTCAAGGGCCGACCAATCAGAAAAAGATGGGGTCAAGACCCGATATCGGCAAAAGCCGCCTTGACCGATACTTCCGGTGCGACGGCGATTGGGTCTGGATTTTCGGGGCGCTCGGGAAACCGAGCGCCCCGGCCCTTAAACGGCCTTCCTATCGATGCGGCGATGCTCCTCATGGGCGCGCGGGCGGCCTTCCCATCGCTATACTCGGTGAAGTATTGGAAAGCCGACCACCTTTACGAGGTTTGAGTGATGAGCCCGTCCGGAGCTGAAGTTCTCCGCCAGATCAAAAGCCGGATCGACGAGGTCGATCCCGCCGTTGTGCGCGAACAGGTTTCCAACGGCGCGGTCGTGATCGACGTGCGCGAGGCGGAAGAGTGGTCGACCGGACACATCCCGGGTGCCAAGCACGTGCCCAAGAGCTACCTGGAGTCGCGGATCGATGCAGCGGCGCCCGACCGCGCGCAGCACGTGATCCTCTACTGCCAATCCGGCAACCGGTCGGCTTGGGCCGCGCGCACGCTGATCGAAGACCTCGGCTACGAGAACGTCGAGTCGATGACCGGCGGCATCACGCTCTGGAAGGACCGTGGCTACGACGTCGACACACCGCGCACCCTGACCGCGGAGCAGCGCGAGCGCTACAGCCGCCACCTGCTGCTGCCCGAGGTCGGGATCGAGGGACAGCAGAAGCTGCTCGATGCCAAGGTGCTG
>VAWT01000047.1 GCA_005883415.1 Actinomycetota bacterium
TGAGTAGCCGGGCGGGATCGCACCGCCCGGCTCTCGCAGAGTGAAGTCGACCGCCGGCGAGGTGCCTTTGGTCAGGTCCTTTTCCGTCGGTCTCTTCCCGAACGGGGCATGCGAGCTTTCCCCGCACCCCGCTCTCCAGTGATCATTATCGGGTGGGCTTGGTGGCCCGGCCAGCGTGGATGTCTTCGTGGCAGCGGCGGCATATAACCAGAGTTTTGCGCCGTCGCATGGCCATGAGGTGCATCCATAGGGGTTTGTGTCGCCGTCCTGGCTTGTGGAGATCGGCGAGCTTGCGGATGTGGTGGACTTCTAGGTTCACCATGTCCTCGCAGATTTCGCAGCGTCCGGCCAAGAGTCGATGAATCAATTCGTTGCGCCGGGTGCTGGCCATGACGGGTCGCTGGTCGGTGAGGACGGCTGTACGCGCTCGCCGCAGTGGGATTCCGCCGAAGCGGGCCAGTAGTGGTTTCCTTCCTCGGTCGCGTTCGACACTGACCTGAAAGACCGTGCGTGGTCCCGTGGGTGACTCGATCGTGGTTTTGTAACGTCGAGCCATCTTGGTGACCGTGCTGCGATGTTTCCCGGCCAGCGTCTTAAGCATCGAAGTCTCCATGATCCAGCGGAGACGGCCCAGGCGAAACACGTCCTGGGCGAGAAGGTAGTACTGGACTAGCCCGGCGTATTCGGCGCCGTACTTCGCGACGATGGTGAAATCGTCGTCGTGAAGCAAGGCGCCGCGTTGCGCCGGTTTTCCTTTGCTCATATACAGCGCGCACCGCTGCCTGATGACGGTCTTGGGCACGAACAGCCCGATCGCTCCGTTGACCGCCCGGCGGTTGCGGGAGATCTTGGTGTCGGAGTGCTGGGCACGGATCTCATAGCCGAGGAAGTGCGCCGCCTGGCTGGTGGCGTGAGTGATCAGCGTCTTGGATTGCGACAGTTCGAGCTTGAGTTCCTCGCGCAAAAACGCCGCAATCCTCGATTTGATCTGTTCGGCCTCGTGTTTAGGACCGGCAAACCCCAGCAACCAGTCATCGCAGTAACGGACATAGCGCAGCCGTCGATAGTCCGGATCATGGGGGTCTTGGCTGGGATACCGGCGGCGCCGCAAAATAAGTCTGCGTGCTTCGGACCGGTCTCCGCGCCGGCGAGCCCGCGCAATCGCGTACTCGAGAAGCTGATATGCTCGGTGGGTGCGACGGCGGCGGCCGTGGTTGTACTCGGGCAGCAACCGTTGTTCGACGTACTGATCTAACCGATCTAGGTAAATGTTGGACAACACCGGTGATGCGATCCCGCCCTGCGGACAGCCGCTAAGCGTGGCATGCCAGCGCCAGTCCTCCAGATACCCTGCCTTAAGCATGCGGTTGATCAGCCGCAAAAACCGGCCATCGTGGATCTTCTCCGCCAGGATCCCGACCATGAGATCATGATCAAGAGAACCAAAGCAGTCGGAGATGTCGCCCTCGATGAACCAGTGGGTCCCCTTCCAGACCTCCACGACCTCGCTCAGCGCGGTGTGGCAGCCTCGGCAGGGACGGAAACCATGGGAGTGACCGGAAAACTGGGGCTCGTAGTAGGCCTCCAGCAACAGGCGCACCACTTCAGCGACCAGCTTGTCCGACCAGCTCGGCAGGCCCAACGGGCGCTGCTTCCCGTTCTTTTTGGGAATATGGATGCGCTTGACTGGCCGCCACCGATACCGCTCACCCCGCAACGCAGTGATGATCGTCTCGATCTTGGCCAATGACATGCCGTCCACGGTTTCCCCGGTGACCCCGGGCGTCATCGCACCCGCGTTGGAGTACAACTTGCCGTAGGCCATCAGAAACAACTGCGGGTTGAACAGCTGCCGATACAACCGTTTGACCGGCAGCCCTCGTGCACCACGCTTACCGATGACGTCCAGCACCGTTGCGGCATTCTGCATTACGCATACCTCCCATCGCTGGACATCTCGATCACCTGTGCCCCTTCGCCCTGCGGTCCGGTTTTCCCGGCCTCCCTGGCAGGTCGTGACTCCTGCGACTACTACGGGCACTCCGTCGCCCTAGGACTCGCGCCCCGTAGGCGATCCCGCGGTACGTCTTCGTCATACGTGTCGAGCACGACGTAGGCCGCCCACTCATCTCCTTGACCGCCCTCATTGGGCGGCGCTCCGCGCCACGGAGGTTGCCCCGTCTCACGGTTCATGCCGAGGCATGACGCGGCACCGGTTCCAGGCGTCATTCCGGCGGGTGCGCACTTTCACCACTGGAAATTGGGCTTCAAGCAATCCAGCCTTGGCCATATCGTGCGGGCCTTGCGGCACCCCGCCCTAGACGCCTCCAGACGGCCACCGCTTCCCTGACATGCTCTTGTCCCCTCGGGCTTTCACCGTTAGGTAAGTCAGGCGACCCAAAAACCTCCCTCCGAGTTCCTCCCGACTGCATCGGGGATACAACGAAGCGCCTCACGGCGCACACCGGACTTGAACCTCTCGACTCATCCGGCTCCCATTGCCCAACCGTCAGGACGTAATCCGAACCGCCAGTGAGCGAAAAGACGTGGTGCCCGTCTGGCCACCTCGGCCAGCCAGTGCATGGCTTTCCGTTCGCGACGTTTCAGTCGTTTGTATTTCCGACAGGCCCAGTGCACCAGGCGCCTGTTGAGTCGTCGCAGGACGGGATACAACATGGACTTGTAGAAGCGTCCGTAGTAGTTGATCCATCCTTGCACGATGTTGTTGAACATCCGTGCCAGGTCGTCGAGGGACTTGTCACTGCGCCGCGCGATGTGCCAGGAACGGATCTCCCGGCCCATCGACACGACCGCGTCCCGGCTGACTGCTGGGAGGAAGTTCACGAAGTGCTTCCCCCACTTGTTCTTGGCCAGTCGGGGGCGGAACGTATACCCCAGGAACGTGAATGACGTGACCTCATGATCGCCACGCCGGTCGGCGTCCTTGCAGTACACTATGCGCGTCTTGTCTGGATGCAACTCCAGACCGACGTGGGCCAGCCGTGTCGCAATGGCATCCCGCACTATACGGGCTTGCCGCTCGCTGCCGCAGTGCACCACCGCGTCATCGCAATAACGCTCGAACGAAATGCTCGGGAACTCCCGGGCCATCCACGTATCGAATGCGTAGTGCATGAAGAGGTTGGCTAACAACGGGGAAATCGCCGATCCTTGCGGAGTTCCGCGATCCCGCTTCACCAGGCTGCCATCCGGTTGTTGTATCGGCGCGGCAAGCCACCGCCGTACATACAACAGAATCCAGCGCTGGTCGGTGTGGTGTTCCACGGCTTTGAGGATGAGCTCCCACGGAACGCTGTCGAAGAAGGCTTTGATGTCCAGGTCGATGACCCAGTCGGCCTTCCAGCAGCGCTGTCGGCAGGCACCGACCGCGTCCAACGCGGACTTCTTCGGCCGATAACCGTAGGAGTCCGGATGAAAGATCGGTTCGACTGTTGGCTCCAGATACATTCTGGCTACCGTCTGCGCGACCCGATCCGCCACGGTAGGGACGGTGACGTCATAGTGCTGTCCTTTCCAGGCGTTGTGCAGCTTGGGTTTTGAGGTTGTCGGGGAGCTTGTATGACCTGGTGATTCGTTGGAGGCAGGTCTGCTCGATGGTGGGGGTGAAGGTGATCCAGAGTCGTCCGGCGTGGCTGCGGCGGCTGGGGATGTGGCCCCATTGGGCCCAGTGGTAGATGACGTCGGGTTTGACGCCGAGGCGTGCGGCGACGTCGGTGATGCTGAGTTCGGTGTCGCGTCGGGGTTCGGGGTCGAGGTCACGGTGTTGGTGGGCGGAGCCGGCCGCTCGATCTCGGCAAGCAGACTCAGTCTCGGGCGGGAAGGGGATGCACCAGCGGTTGGCGGGGCCGCGCCGGGCGGACAGGAAGCCGGCGTTGATCCAGTAGTGGATCGTTCCGACCGACACGCCGATCCGGTCGGCGATTTGGCGTGGGGTCAGCTCTCCGTCGGCGAGCAGGCCGGGGTAGGCGATGTGGTGGTAGTGGCGCAGGTTGGCGGCGGCGACAGTATCGAAGGGCGCTCCGGTGCCGGTGCGGTGTCCGGCCTGGTTGAGCGCGGCGGCTAGGGCGGCGTTGTCCAGGGCGGGGCCGATGTGTTGGGCGAGTGTGATCACGGCGGGATCGGTGCTGCGCAGCTGGATGGCATTGCGGCGGCGGGTGACCGCAAGTTGGCAGCTGGCGCCGGATTTCCAGCGCACTCCCACCGCGAGCTGGGTGGGGTCGGCCTCGGAGGGGGTGATGGTGATATCGGCGATGAGGGTGCGCAGCAGCCGTTTGCGGTCTTTGTCGCTGGTGGTTTCGGCTGCCCACAACACTGGCAGGTCGGTCACCGTCGCGGCCAGCTGCTGGGGGTTGGGCAGCTCTGGCTGGATTTGGGACTGCGCGGCCAGGGCTGCGTTGGCTTCGGCCAGTTCAGCCAGCGCGGTCTCCCATCGGGTTTCCAGGCTGCGGGCGACGAGACGGTTTTCCGGTTCGCAGGCCAGGAATGCCCGCTCGGCCCGAGCGGCCGTGTACTGGGCGCGTTCGACGGCCAGTTCAGCGGCCCGCACCGATCGGCGGCGTCGTGCGGTGACCTCTTCGGCCGCGGCCAGCGCCAGGGCCAGCTGTTCAGGTTCAACTGCGGCCAGCAACGCCTGAGCGACCTCGGCGTCGATGGTGTCGGCGCGCACAGACCCGCACCGGGGTGTGGCCACGTGGTCGGCTCGGGAGTGGCTGCACTCATACCGCGGCAGCCGGTCTTGGTAGCGGACTTGCATGCTGCGCCCGCAGGCGCCGCAAAAGACAATGCCCTGACACAAAGCGCTGCCTTCCCGCGGCGGGCGGGCTCCGGCGTTGGTGCGGTTGGCGGCCAGCTTGGCCTCGTTAGCCAGGTATTCCTCGAAACTGATGTAGCCGGAGTGGTGATCTTGGATCAGGACTTCCCACTGGTCGCGGGGCAGTTCGGTGGTCGAGGTGTGTACCGAGCCATCCGGGTGGACGACCTGGCGAGTGCGCCGTCGCCCGAATACGTACGCGCCGGCATATACCGGATTGCGCAAGATCCCAGCCGCGCGGGCATGGGTAAGCCGGTCCCAGCGCAGCTGCCCGGCCCACACCCCGCCATAGGCCCGGCGGGGAAAGCGCCGCCCGGCGAACACGCCAGCCACCCCGTAGGCCGAGCCGGTCTGCGCGAACGCGGCGAACACATCACTGATCGCAGCGGCGACTTCGACATCGGGGTCGATGACGACCTGGCCCTCGTCGTCGTAGACGAACCCGACCGGCAGCGGCACGCGCAACTCACCCCGGGCCGCGGCAGCCCGTTTGGACTCCTGCAACCGGCTGGTCAGCCAGTGCAGCTCGGCTTCCGACATTTGGCCTTTCATGCCCAGCAGCAGCCGGTCGTTGATGTCGGACAGGTCATAGACGCCGTCATTGTCGATGACCAGGGTGTCGGTCAGGCGGGCCAGCTCCAGCAGGCGGGCCAAATCGGCGTTGGAGCGAGCCAGCCGGGAGACCTCCAACCCGAACACCGCCCCGACCTCGCCCAGACACACCCGGGCGACGAGCTGCTTGAACCCGTCTCGATGGGTGGCGCTGCGACCGGAGAGCCCCAGATCGGCATCGATCACCTCGATGTCGGTACCCGCCCAGCCCAATCGGGCTGCCTGCGTGGCCAGGTCGTACTGGCGCATCGTCGACTCGGTGTGCTCGCGGACCTGCATCAGCGTGGATTGGCGAACATAGACAATCGCCGCCCGCGCTTGATGCGCCCTGGTCACCTTCGACTCGCCCCGGATCATCCGCGACCCCCTCCACCGTCTCCACCGTGTCCAGCCCGGCAGCGCTCTGGCTGTCGACCGTGCCTGCCGCCAGCGCGGACTCGACCATGTTGGCCAGCGAGGCGACCATGTCCACCCACGCATCGGCCACCGCGGTGGGCGGCGCCGGCGCGCAGGTGATCGTCATCGGCTAGGCCAACTCCCGCCGGGACAGCAGTTCCACATTGATCCCAGAGATCTCCTCCAGCGCCTCGCGGAACCGCTGCGAGACCTCCACCCGGGAGCCGACCACCTGCGCTAACGCTGAGGGCACATACATCAAACGCCCCGCTACCTGCAGATACACATAAGGCCCGTGTGGTTCGCCTCGGGCGCATCGGCATCCCTGCCTCCCACAGGTGCGGTGCTGCTCGACCAGCGTTCCCGGCAGCAGACCCTCCGCCGAGGGCAACCCGGCCAGCAACGCGGCGCGGTGGGAGCGCAGCTGCGCGGTGCCCCATCGACCCCACTCAGGTTTCTTGTTCGTGACCATCGCACAAGATAATCTGGTAAACCGCCGCGGGCGGTCAACGACATCACCGCCCGTGTCGCGCCCGGACAGCACAAACCACCTCGGCCAAGTCCATGACGACCTCATAAGTCAGCGGCGTGACCGCGCCAGCAGGACAGCGATCGGTCCAGCTCACCGGCACCATCAACGTCCCCAGCAGGCCGCCTTCACAGCTCAAAGCAAGCCCACCAGCCCGTTTCCGCTCGAACAAAACCCGCAACCGCCGACCCGACAAAGGATGAAATGGATGCGTGATAGTGACAAAAGATTCCGAAACCTCAACAGACTTGCGGGACCGACCAGTATGCGACCCTCGTCGGAATCGACAACGGGCGCATCTCCGCCGTATTCCCCGCCTTCGGGATCAGCACCCGACGCGTAGGCAACGGCCGATAGCTGCCGTCCGTCAGCTCGTCGGCCAACTCGTCCACCAGCCGGGTCACCCCGTACTCCTGAACGTCAGCCAAGGTGATCTTGTCGATACCCGGTGCTCCACCATTGCGGAACACCGCGACCCACGCACGCCACAGGACATCTC
>VAWT01000048.1 GCA_005883415.1 Actinomycetota bacterium
CTCCAGTCGCTGTCGCGCAACCGGTCCTCGATCTCTGAGTCGCTCAACAGCTCTGTCATATCGTTCCTCCTGTGAGAATCGTGAGCCTCGTCCCGTCCGCCACCGAGATGCTGTTCGCACTCGGTCTGGGTCCCGACCTTATCGCCGTGACGCACGAGTGCGACTATCCCCCGGCCGCACTCGAGCTGCCGAGGGTCACTCGGGACGTGCTGCCGCCGGGCCTAAGCTCTGCGGAAATCGACGCGGCGGTCAAGGAGCTAACGCTCCAGGGGCAATCGATCTACGAGCTGGATACTGAGGAGCTCCACGATCTGCGGCCAGACCTGATCGTCACCCAGGCTTTGTGCTCGGTGTGTGCGGTCTCCTACGACGATGTTCGGGCGATCGCACAGGAAATCGAAACGCGCCCCCGCGTGCTCTCCCTCGACCCCCACACCGTCGGCGAGGTGCTGGGTGACGCTCGCACGCTGGCCGAGGCCACAGACAGGCGCGACGCCGCCGTCGAGCTCGTCCGCGATGCGGCTGCGCGAATCGACCGCGTTCGCCTAGCGGTGCGCGGGGCCAGGCGCCCCCGGGTGGCGGCGCTCGAGTGGCTCGATCCCCCCTTTGCCGCCGGCCACTGGGTCCCGCAGCTGATCGACTTCGCCGGGGGCGAGGACGTGCTGGGGTTTGCGGGCGAGAACTCAGAGCAACGGAGTTGGGAGGAGGTGATCTCGTCGCAGCCGGACGTCGTGGTGGTGATGCCGTGCGGCTACGACGCCCAGATCGCCTACCGGGAGGCCGAGATGCACCGGGACGAGCTTCGCGCGCTGGGCGCCGGCGAAGTTGTGGCCGTAAACGCGGCCGCGTACTTCTCGCGTCCGGGGCCGCGGATCGTGGACGGCCTCGAGCTCCTGGCTTCAATCATCCATCCCGAGCTGGTGCCGGAAGCCTCAGGCGAAGCGTTGACGGTCGAGCTCTGAGCCCGCGCCGCATCCTCTACGTGCACTCCTCGAGCGGTCGCTACGGAGCCGATCGTCAGCTGCTGCTGGTGGCAAGCGGCCTTGACCGTGCACGCTACGACCCGATCGTGGCGCTTCCCGACCATGGCCCGCTGGCCTCCGATCTGATGGACGCAGGGGTCGAGGTGGTGGCCAGGCCACTGAGCGTGCTACGCCGCCAGAATCTCAATCCCCTGGGGCTGACTCGGACACTGGCTGCCGCGGGCAGCGATGCGATCGGGCTGGGGTCGCTGATCCGCCGCCGCCGAGTCGCGCTCGTCCATTCCAACACCTCGGTCGTGCTGGGCGGCGCGGCGGCGGCGGCGCTTCACGGAATCCCTCACGTCTGGCAGGTGCGGGAGATCTATTCGAGCTTTGCGCGGCTCTGGCCGCCATACAGGCTCCTGCTCGGGACCGCCCGCGCGCTGCCGTGCGTCTCCGAGGCCACCGCCGCTCAGTTCAATGGCCGCGGAAGGGCCCGGGTGATCCACGAGGCACTTGCATTCGATGCCCGGCGAGAGCCGAAAGACAACGCCCGGGTTGCGCTGGGCCTAGATCCGAGGTTCCCGGTGATCGCGGTGCTGGGCCGCATCTCCGACTGGAAGGGACAGGACGTTCTCGTCCGTGCGCTGGCGGAAGCGCCTCTGCGCGAGCGTGGAGTGGTCGGCCTGATCGCCGGCGAGGCCTGGCCGGGGGCAGAGGACCGGCTGGAGGCTGTGCTCGGGCTGGCGCGCGAGCTAGGGGTCGCCGACCGACTGCAACTGCCCGGATTCCGCGACGACGTCAACTCCATCTACGGTGCCGCGGACTTGATCGCGGTGCCCTCGACCGCGCCTGACCCCCTTCCCGGCACGGCGATCGAGTCCGCGGCCGCCGGCTGCGCCGTGATCGCGGCGGCGCATGGCGGCCTGCCCGAGATCATCCGCGACCGCGACACCGGCCGGCTCGTGCCACCGGGCGATCACCGCGCGCTTGCTGATGCCGCCGCCGAACTTCTCGACGATCCTGCCGAGCGCGAGCGGCTCGGGGCCGCGGCCGCCGCCGACGTGCGGGAGCGCTTCGCGCCGGCGCGACTGCTGGCGGCCGTGCAGGACCTCTACGACGAGGTGCTGCTCAGCCGGCCTGCACGCGCACCGGCACGGCGTTCATGGCGGCGTTACCCGTCACCCGGTCGACCACCGCGGGATCGGTGATGTCGTTGACGCTCACGCCGGCGTGAGCGGCGGCGACGCGCCAGCCAACCCCCCGGCGGCCGTGGCCAAATCCGTGGGGGATCGAGATCACGCCGGGGCGGATCTCGTCGGAGACCTCGAGCGGCAGCTCAATCGCGCCCACGCGGGAAACGACCCGGACGCGATCGCCATCCGTGAGGCCCCGGGGGCCGGCGTCCTCGGGATGCAGGATCGCCGTGCAGCGGTCGGGACCCTTCATCAGCCGCCGGCTGTTGTGCATCCAAGAGTTGTTGCTACGCAGCTGCCGCCGGCCGATCAGCACCAGGTCGTACCCGTCGGCGAGCCCGGCATCGCGCTCGATGGCGAGCCGGTCGAGCCGCTTGCCCTCCTCGAGCAGAACGGGCGGCGCGAGCCGTAGACGCTTGCCGGGAGTCTGAAGCGCGCCCGGTAGCCGCGGCTTCAGCGGCCCGAGGTCGATTCCGTGCTGCGCCCGCCTAAGCTTGCCGACGCTCAGAGCGCTGAACGGTCCGCGGCGCAACCCATACGGTCCGAGCGCCAGGCCCATGTCGATCACGCGCTCCGGGCCGGCTAGCCGAGCGCCGAGCTTGGCGGCGGTGGCAGTCGGGCGGCTCAGCAGTCCGTCCCCCAGCCGCTGCGTGAGCCCGTTGAGGATCTGCCAGTCCTCGCGCCCGTCCTCTGGCGCGGGCACGGCGGCGGGGTTATAGCGGACGTGATTGCGCACGGCCACCGCTGGCATCACGACGTCGATGTCCGAGCGCTCGAGCGGCGAGACCGGGGGCAGGATCACGTCCGCATGGCGGGTGGTCTCGGTGATGTACATGTCTACAGCCACGCACCACTCGAGCTTTGCCATCGCTTCGTCGAGCCGTCCGCCCCCGGGCGTTGACAGAACCGGGTTGCCGGCGAAAACCAGCATCCCCCGAACCTGCCCCGGCCCGGGCGTCAGGATCTCGTCGCCCAGCCCCGCCACGGGAAGCTCGCCGTTTAGCTCGGGCAACCCGCTGACGCGCTGTCGGTAGCGGCCGTGGTCCCCGAAGCCGAATATGCGGCCGAGGCGCAGCAGCCCACCGACGTCTACCGGCGGCGTGGGGAACATGGCCCCGCCTGGTGCGTCGAGATTGGCCGTGACCGCGTTTAGGACGTTGATCAGCCAGTGGGTCACCGATCCCGTCTGCTGCTGGCAGAGGCCGACCCGACCGTAAGCGACGGCGGCTGGCGCGGCTCCGAATTCCCGCGCAAGGCGCTTGATCGCCTCGGACTCGATCCCGGCGATGGGTGCGGCGCGCTCCGGCGACCACTGGCTCGCCAGCTCCTGTACTCGCTCGAGGCCCTCGGCTATCGGTTCGAGCTTGCCGAGGTCGGCGAGGCCTTGGGAGAAGATCACATGCAGCATCCCCAGCAGCAGGAATGCATCCCCGCCCGGTCGGATCTGCAGGTGCTCCGATGCCAGAGCGGCCGTCTCCGTCCGCCGGGGATCGACCACCACCACCTTGCCGCCGCGCGTGATGATCGCGCGCAGCCGGTGCCGCGCTCCAGGAGCGGTCATGATCGAGCCATTGGAGACGGACGGATTGGCGCCGAGCACGATCATGTACTGCGTGCGATCGATGTCGGGGATCGGGAACATGGCGAGGTTCCCGAACATCTCGGCCGAAGTCAGGTGCTGCGGAAGCTGATCGGCTGAGGTCGCGGAGTAGTTGTTGCGACTCCCGAGCACGTGTCGCAGCGGAAGCACAGACAGGATCGACATGGTGTGCGCGGCCGGGTTACCGACGTAGGTGGCGACGGCGTCGCGGCCGTGGCGCTCCTGCACTCCACGCAGGCCGTGGGCCGCCAGATCGAGTGCCTCACCCCAGGGCACCTGCACCCACTCGTCTCCAACCCGTTTCACCGGCGCCCGAAGCCGCTCGGGATCGGTGTACAAGTCGGCAAGGGCGGCCGCCTTCGGGCAGATGTACCCTCGGGAGATCGGATCGTCACGGTCGCCCGTGATGCGGACTACGCGGTCGCCGTCGACGTCCACGTCGATGCCGCAATGCGCCTCACAAAGGGTGCACTGCCGATGGATGGTCCCGGTCACCGGGCCCAGACTACCGGCGCCGGCGCGTCTGGGTGCCGCGGCTCCAATCGCGCATCTGCCACGGCGAATCCAGCGGGCTCTCGCCCGGCATCCGCGTCGAACCGGGCGCGTCCTGCTTGCCATACGGCCGCTTGTGGATGCCGCTGCCGGCAACGGTGAACCATCCGATGATCACCCCCGCGAAGACCACCGCTACCCCGATCACCATCAGCATGGCAACGATCTTACGGCACCGTAGCCTCAGGCGCCTCAGCCGCCGAACGTCAGCCCATGCGGCGTCAGCCCGTGGCTGCCCGCAACGGCGATGGCGGCGACGAAACTGATCGCCCCCACCGCCGCGCAGGCCGCAAGCGCAGCTAATCGCGCTCCCCGCCGTTCGCCCAGCTCCACGACCACCGCGCCCGTTATCAGCCCGCCGATCAAGCCGCCGAGATGACCACCGATCGAGATACCGGACGCCCCGACCGTCAGGACGTCGGGCTCGAACAGCAGGGCGCCGAACGACCCAGCCAGGAGCGACGCGAGGTACACGGCCAGGAAGTTGGCTCGGCCGATCGCCGGCTCCAGCATGTTGCCCATGATGTAAAGGAAGAACATGTTGAACGCGATGTGCAGCAGGCTGTAGTGCAGAAAGCCGGCTGTAAGGATCCTGTAGTACTGGTGGGCTTGAGTGATGTCGGGGCCGTCGAGGCCACCCTTGAGCAGGACGGTGCCCCGCAGTCCGCCTCCTAGTGGAGTGCCGGTGGCGACCTCGGTGATGAACGCGATCACGTTGATCCCGATCAGCACTTCGGTGACCCGCGGAGTCACCTGTACCGACCTCAGGGTCTTGACCTTCGTACGCTCCCGCGCGCATTGCGGGCAGCGCATCCCGACCGGCGTCGGCGTCATGCAGTCGGGACATATCGGCCGGCCGCACGAGGAGCACGAGACTCCGGTCTCCCGCGAGGGATGGCGGTAGCAGACGGCCATGGGGCGAGGACGCTAGCAGTGCCGTGGGCGCCGCCAGCGCGGCTGAGTACTGCTCCCTACCGGCCGGGCAGGATGCGGCGCGCCTCGTAGCGGGCGTCCTGCAGCGTGTGCGCCGCGAGCTCGAACAGATTCCCGGATTGCTGCTTGCGGCTTCGGTGCCGACTGCGGACCCGCAGCGCGACGAGTGCTGAGCCTGCGCTCGCGCCGACGACGGCCGCCGCCGCCGGACGGACCCAGTTGCGAGGGTCGCGCATTGCTTTTAGCTCCCAGGACTCGAGCTCCTCCTGCGCGAGCTCGGTCAGGTTCACGAGCGTCAGCTCGAGCCGCTGGGTGAGATCGGCGGGCGGCTCGACCGGCGTCAGCGCCTCGCGCAGCAGCGCCTCGAAGTCAGCCGCTCCCGCGCTCACGCCGGGTCTCTCCCATCCAACTGCGGCTCCGCGATGTCCTCGGCCACGATGCCCTCCAACTGACGAATCGCTCGGTGTAGCAACACCTTTGTCGCCCCATCGGTGCGGCCCAGGGCGCGCGCTATCTCACGGTTGTCCATGCCCAGCGCAAAGCGCATGATCAGCGCCTCGCGCCGGTCGTCGGGAAGCTGCTGCACGCCGGTCAGGATCGCCTTGAGCTCCTCTCGGCCCTCGACGAGCGATTCGGTGGTGTGCGGCGCGGAGATCACGCCCGCGTCCTCGATCGCCGATTCCGGCTTGCGCGAGCGGTCGCGATAGAAGTTCGCCGCCAGGTTGTGGGCGATGCGGATGAGCCACGGCCGCAATGGGCGGCCGTTCGACTCCCGGAGCGCCCGCTCGAAATGTCGGTAGGCCTGAAGGAACGTCTGCTCGGTGAGGTCCTCGGCGTCGTGGTGGTTGCCGACCCGGTAATAGCTGTAGGAGTAGACGTCGCGCAGGTGGGCGCGATACAGCTCGGTGAAGCGAGCATCGAGCTCCGCCTTCGTCTCGGGTGCCTTGACGTCCGCCACATGAGGAGCGTACCCCCGCTCACGCCGCCCGAACAGGGCGCGCACGCTTGGGCGGCTCGGTGACGGTCTCCGTCCACCGCTCAGGCTCGATCCGGCCCTCGACAAGTGCCGCCAGCCCCTCGAGCGCCGGTGCCTCAACCCGTGAGTCGCGGGCCACGTTGGCCAACAGCGGCACCGAGTCGACCGCCTCCGCCGCCTGGCCGAGCACGGCGCCGATCTCGGTGGGTGGCAGCCCCTGGGCCAGCAGCTCTCCGGCGCGGCGATTGCGCGAGCCGGCAGCGACGACCGTTGCCACGAGGTCGCCGGTGCCGGCCAACCCGGCGAACGTCTCCGGGCGCCCGCCCCGCGTGCGCGCCAGGGCGTCAACCTCGGCGAACACCTTGCCCGCCGCGGCGCCCGCGACGTTTGGCCCAGCCACCGCAGCCGCGGCGGCCGCAAGCACGGCCGCGTTCTTGGCGCAACCCGCCAGCTCCACGCCGGTCACGTCCGAGCTGATCGAAACGTCGAGGCCGGCATTCCGAAGGGCGTCCGCCAGCTGACGGGAGAAGGCTCGATCAACCGACGCGACCACCACCGAGCCACCGTGCTCGAGCGCTCCGGGCGCGTGAGCCGGTCCGCCCAGCGCGGCGACCGCTCGCGCGCGGCAACGCTCCGAGGCGAATGCCGACGGAAGCGTGCCGAGCGGCGGGACGAGCCCCTTGGAGACGACAAGCAGGCCGGCGCGCCGGGGGATCCGCTCCCCGTGGGCAGCGAGAACGCCGGGGAGTCCCCGCGCGGGCACCGCGAGGCAGATCAGGTCGTGGGCGCCGAGCTCGAGATCTGCCGCACGCCCGATACGCACCGAGTCGGGAAGTCGCACGCCCGGCAGATAGCGGTCATTCTCGCGCGCTTCCCGCAGGGCCTGCGCCTGCTCATCGGTCCGGCATCCGAGCTCGATCTCGAGTCCCGCGTGCGCGAGATGGACGGCGAGGCTGGTCCCCCACGACCCGGCGCCGATGATCGCCGCCCGTCGGATCGGCGGCAGGCCGCCGAGCCACTCCCACTGCAGCATCACGCAGGGCCAGATGCGATCCGTCACCGCACCAGCCAGGGCTGGCGACACGTGCTCGACCGTCGGGAACCTCACGGCGCGGCCGGCCCGGATCCGCACCTTGTGGGGTCTGATCCGCCAGCCGCGACGGACAGCCTCGGTTCCGATCACGGCCACGGGCACAACGGGAGCGCCTGTCTCCAGCGCCAGGCGCCCGACGCCTCGCTTGGGTTTGCCCAGCGACCCCGGCCGGGTCCGGGTGCCCTCGGGGAAGATCATCACGATGTCGCCGCGCGCGAGGATCGCCTTGGCGGTCTCGATCGACTCGGCGTCAGCGGCACCGCGGTCGACCGGGAATGCGCCGAGTGCATTGAGGATCCATCCCAACCAGCGCCATCCGAACAGCTCCTTCTTGGTCACGTAGTACATCGGCCGCCGGGCCATGGTGCCGATTACGAACGGGTCCAGAAAGCTCCGGTGGTTGGAGGCGATGATCACCGGGCCCTCGGCGGGGATGTGCTCGCGCCCGATCCGCGCCATACGGAAGTACACGTGAAAGAAGGGCTGGAGCAGGGCCCGTACCAGCCAGTAAACGAACGGGTTGACTCCCTTTTCTCGCGCGCGCGCGTGATGCGGCTCGTGACTCATCGCACACTGGCGTACCCAAGGCGGGCCTGGCCGTTACACGGGTCGTTGTAGCGGTAAATGTTGCCCCGCTTTCCAGGCCGCGGAGCCCGCGTTAGAGTTGCCCTACTTTGGGCTTGGCGGTTGACCGAACGCGCACTCTCAGGGGGGCTTTCTCCGGTGCGCTGGCGGCGACCGTGTGGGCGCTTGAGCAGCCGCTCGACAAGCTCGTGTTTGACAGCCGCTACGACGATGTCGAGCTGCTCGGTAGGGCTGTAACCTCCGGCGACGGCTGGTATCCGGCCGGCCTCGCGTTCCACATCCAGAACGGGGCCATATTCGGCGCGATCTACGCCACGGTGGCGCCCGTGCTGCCGGTCCCGGCCCCGCTGCGTGGTCCGGCAGTGGCGCTTACCGAGCACGTGACACTGTGGCCGCTCGGCGCTCTCTCAGACCGATTTCATCCCGCTCGCCGCCAGCTCATGCCGCTCGCGGGCAACCGCCGTGCATTTGCGCAGGGTGCCTGGCGACACCTCCTGTTCGGGGTTGTGCTGGGAGAGCTCGAGCGACGGTTGAACGCCGAGCCCGAACCGGTGCCTCCCGAGCCCGACGTCAAGTTCTCGACCAACGGCCACGGCTCGCTCGAGCACGCAGTACCGGCCGAGCCGACGTCGTAGCCCTCGGGCTGGTCGCTGCTCACCCGCGGACTCGGTCGGCGTGCGACTCGAACTCGGCGATGAGCGCCCTATCCTCAATCCCGCGCCCGCCTAGCTCAACTGGTAGAGCACTTCACTTGTAATGAAGGGGTTGGGAGTTCGAGTCTCCCGGCGGGCTTGGGGATTTAGGGAGCTCGTTGCGCGTGAACGGGCCGCCACTTCGACGGCCCGCTCAGACCCGTTCAGGCCACCCAGGTCGTGTGTTTTTTCCGGCTTCGCCACGTCCGCCGTGGATGTGGATGCCGTGTCAGCGGCGTCAGACCCGGCCGGGGAGCCGCGTCGTGACCTCCTGGACTAGCCACGTTTGCCGTCGGGGTCGGTGAAGGAGCAGAACGACCCGTAGCTGGTGCGCTCGGGGTCGGGGCCGGGTTGCCGTGCCTCGACGGGGAACGCCAGGCCGTGCCACACGTCAGTGGCGTCGATGCCACGATCGACGAGTTCGGCATGGGCCGCCTCGATGTCTGAGACGATCAGCGCCCCCTGGGGGGACCCAGGCGCGGCCGTCGTGAGTCCCTTGCCGAACGTGACCGAGGCCCCGGAGCCCGGGGGCGTGAACTGGACGATGCGAAGGCCGTCCAGGGGGGCGTCGTCGCCGTCGAGGCTCCAACCCAGGCGTTCGTAGAACTGCTTGGCTCGGTCGACGTCGGACACGGGAACGATGTGAACCTCGAGTTTCAGGTCGACCTTCCGGACGCTCGCGTCGCTGCTCGCCTGGTTACTGGGTGCTTCGGCACGCGAATGATGCAGAAGGTCTCCCATATGCCTCTGTGTGCTGCTCATGTCTATCTCCTGGTTGGTGTTGCTGGCAGGAGAGACT
>VAWT01000176.1 GCA_005883415.1 Actinomycetota bacterium
CAACTCTCGGACGCCACGAACCGACTTGATCCAGTCGGCGATGCGCCCACTATCGCTTCTCAGCCCAGTCCTGTCCGCGAAGAAGACATGGTCTTCCAGCAGCCACTTTCGCCCGGGCTGAAGTGCGGTTACAGGAAGCTGCTGGCCTGTCAGGTCTAAGTAACACGCGCGGACGACATCCACGTCATTCGTCCCAACAAAGAGCCGAAACACGCCGCTGACGCGAGGATTCACGTCAAGAACCTTGTACAACCCGTCTCGGCGGTCATAGCGATATCCGATCCCGACACACCCGCGATATCCCACCCCTTCCATCAATCGTCGCGTGTGGGTCGCCACGGTCTCATTTGGCTGACATACCGCAAGGGAAGCTATTCCCGTTGCCCACAACTGCCGCAGCTTCCGGCCGGTGAAAATCACGCTACGGTCCGGAGTAGGGGCAAAGTAACCGTTGCACATCCAAACCGTGTCGACATCTCCGGGGATGTATTCCTGTAGAACGACGTTCAGCGGGTCACCAGCCGCCTCGCGGTGATCGAGCTCTTCCATCAGCTCCTGCCGCGAATTGATCATCGTGGTCGATGCCTGATCTCCCAGGTATTGATCCGCCGCTTTCATCACGATCGGCAGCCCCGAGGACTCTAGGAACTCGCCGGCATCATCTGGTGATGCGGGACGCGCCATGGCGGGCGTTGGAACCCCGTGCTCCTCCGCGAGTAAATGCATCTCCCACTTGTTCAACAGGCTCCGGATGACCCCTCGAACGGGCTGCGGAAAGAGGAACTGCTTCTGCAGAATGGTGCTGTTACGTTCGACGAAGATCGCGGTCCAATCCTTCTGGGTGAGAAGGATCGCTCGCGTGCCGTGATTCGTGCGGATCTTCGCACCGAAATCGAGCAGGAACGCCACCGATTCTTCTTCAGGAAGAGAGAAGTCCCAGCGCACTCTCTTCGCCCATAGCGGCGGCATCCTGAACCTCCGTGGTGGGGTCATTCCCATCGATGCCTGGCTACGAAGGGTCTACGGGCACCTCTGCGAGACAAGCACGATCGCAGCGTCCTTCAGGACCGGGCCGATCAAGGCACGAAAGGCGCCAATGCTCGAGGTCCGCCCCGGCAAGTTCGTCCCGAACTTCGGCTACCGCTACCTCAGCGAGGACGTCCCGTTCGGACTCGTCGCAACACACGCGCTGGCCGAGATCGCGGACGTCAAAACGCCCACCATCGACGAAGTCATCACCTGGACGCAATCAGTGCTGAAGACGAACTACATCGCCGGCGGCAGGCTACAAGGAGCCGACACGGGCGACCTACGGATACCTCAAAACTACGGAATCACGACCCTCAGCGAACTGATCGACTGGTACAGCCAGCGCGCGGCCACCTTCGGCGTATCACGGTTGCGTGAGCCCGCCATACCGCGATGATCAACCTCGCGGCCAGCCGCGCCCGCGGTTCAGCCCGTGCGACGTCCTGGATCGCTGCAAACGCCGCAGGAGCGCCCCGCAGGTCACCACCGTCGCGCACAAGACCACGACCGCCAGCACCGCGGCCATGGACGCCGCTGCGATCACCAGGTGATGCCAGTGGGCAAGGGTCCCTTCTCCCACCCGCTCGGCGACGTGCCCGGCGGCGGAGGCGAGCATGCCAAACACCCCGAGCAGTAGCGTGGCCGCGGCGACCGCGGTGACCCATCGCGGGACTCGGACGCCCGGCCGACTCAAGGGACGGCTGACCGGCAGGTCTGCCACGACCATGTCGAGTTCGCCGTACGTCCGAGCTGCGGACGTGGCTTCGAGCCGCTCCTCGAGCTCGTCCGTACTGAGCCGCCCCTCGACCGTTGCATGTCGTAGGCGCTCGGCTACCTGCTCTCGATCGGCATCCGAAGCTCGAATCGATGGGACCCTGGCCACCGCGTTGAGCGTACCGCACGGCGCGTGCGGGCTTGCCTTGATCGTCGACTGGGCATATAGTCGCCCCCGCCGGGGTGCGACAACCTGAGCAACAATTGCGGATGGCGTTCACCAAGAGCCTGACGACCGCGAGCGCCCGGCGCGTCAAACCGTCGCGCGCCAGGCTGAAGCGTGCGGCGGCATCGGGCTTTGGCCGGTTCGCGATCAAGTAGGCGCTGGTGGCGGCGCCGCGCAGTACTGGCGCGGCGCCGCCCTCCATCCTGCTCGCCAGCAATCAGCGCATGGAACGACCGAGGCCCGAGCACCAGGCATCGAGGTAAGGGATTTGCTCGCGTCCGTGCTAATAGGGGTAGTAAAGGAGGAAGCATGCCCACAAATACCAACCTCGAACGCCTCCACGAGGCCGGAGTATCGATCTGGCTCGACACTCTCTCGCGTGAGCTGCTCGATAGCGGGGAGTTCGCCGGGCTGATTAGCGACTACAGCGTCACCGGCGCGACTTCGAATCCAACCATCTTCGCCAAGGCGATCACCAGCTCCGATCTCTACGACGACCAGCTGCGCGCTCTGGCCTCGGCCGGCCAGCGGGATCCGCAAGAGCTGTTCTTCTCGCTGGCGCTGGACGACGTGCGCGAAGCTGCACGGCTGCTACGCCCGGTCTACGACCGCAGCGGAGGTACCGACGGGTTCATCTCGTTCGAGTGCACGCCCGACCTGGCCGACGACACCGAGGCCACGATCGCGCAGGCCACCGATCTGTGGGAACGGCTCGACCAACCAAACGTGATGATCAAGGTGCCCGGTACGGCCGCCGGCCTGCCGGCGATAGAAGAGCTCACCGGCAGAGGGGTCAACGTCAACATCACATTGCTGTTTTCGATCGAGCGCTACGAGGAGGTGATCGACGCGTACATGCACGGGCTCGCAGCCCGCGCGGAAGCGGACACGCCCCTCGACACGATCACGTCGGTGGCTTCGTTCTTCCTTTCCCGAATCGACACTAAGGTCGACGAGCAGCTCCCCGAGGGCTCGCCGCTGCGCGGCCAGGTCGCGCTCGCCTCGGCACGGGTGGCCTATCAGCGCTATCTGGCGAAGTTCGCCGGGACCGAGTGGGAGCGACTGCACGGCCGTGGCGCCAAGCGTCAACGACCGCTCTGGGCCAGCACCGGGACGAAGAACCCCGAGTACTCGGACGTGCTCTACGTCTCCGAGCTGATCGGGCCAGAAGTCGTGAACACGATGCCCGAGCAGACGCTGCACGCGTTTGCCGATCACGGCGAGGTCAGGCCGACTCTCGCCGCTGATCCCGGAGCTGCAGCCAGAACGCTGGCGGACGCTGAAGCGGCGGGGATCGACCTAACGAGCGTCACCAGCGAGCTAGAGCGCGAAGGAGTCCAATCGTTCTGCGATTCCTACCGCCAGCTGCTCGACTGCATCGAGTCGAAGCTCGGCTCGCTCATCGCCGCGTGAATGGCGGGTGACGCAACCCGCTCCCGTCCAGCGCCTCGCGCGCCGCGGCGGTCGGTTCGTCGAGCAGGCCATCGAGGCGCGTGCCCGCCAACCGGCTGACCTTGGCGGACAGCTGATCGTCGGTCATCGGGTTGTTCGGCGAGCCGGTGGCCCAGTCCACTCGGGCCAGCTGGTCGCTTCCCACCGCGAGGGCCGCGCCGGTTTCGGGCAAAGAGACGTCGAGGCGGACGCTGATTCGCTTCTCGGCCAGCTGACGGGCTTGGGCATCGACTGCCCGAAAGCAGCTTGGGGCGAGCGGTGGCCCGTATAGAAGTGTGTAGGCGACCGTGTAGGGGATCGAGAACTTCGCCGCCAGAGCATCCTGCACGTCGTCGTAGGGAGCAGCCTGGCGGGCGCGGGGGTGGACGCTTACGGTCAGCGGAGCATCGACGTGGGCCTGGTCTCGAGCCTGCCCGGCCGCCTCGATTGGGGCGTGGGTCTGTAGACAGCAGGGATAGGCCTTGATCCAGTTCTCGGCGACCGCACGACGCCCATCCGGTTGGTTAAGGGACGCGCTGGGCTCGGCCCAGGTTGCTCCGAACGCCTCGTCGAACCCTCCCGGTCCCGTGGGAAGGTCAGCCGTCGCAGTGGCGCCGAGGCTGGCGAGCCGTGCCGCGATCAGCCCGGCAGCGGCCGCCGTGCCAACCTGGATCGACTTGGCGTCCGAGCCGAACGAGCGCCGCAGCCCGCCCGCCTGAGCCAGCGCCAGCCGAGCCGCCGTGCCCATAATCTCGTCACGCGCGTGGCGCAGCAACACCGCGGCAGTGACCGCCGCGCCGACGGCGCCGCACACGGCGGTGGGATGCCACCCGCGCTGGTACAACGCCGGGTGACTCGAGCGGGCCAGCGCTCCCATCGCCTCAAACCCCTCGGCATATGCCCGCAGCACGTCGCCGATCGTTGCGCCGAGTTCGGCGCCCAGGATCAGCGCCACCGGCGCGGTCGGCGCGCTGAGGTGGGCCAGGCCGGGAACGTAGGTGTCGTCGAAGTCGAGCACGTGACCGGCGATTGCGGCGGCGCGCACCCGGTCCGAGACGCCGTCGGCCACCGCTTGCGCGCAGCGGGCGGCCCGCTCTGAGGCGCCGGCCGAACAGCAGCTGAGCCAGTCGAGGAACGCGACGCGATAGCGGGGGTCAACGCCCTCCCGAACGGCGCTCGCGGCGCCGCTTGCGCGGCCAGTGCTAGTCATCCTCCGAGGTAGGCCCGGCGCAACCGCTCATCTCCAAACAGCTCCTGAGCTGGCCCGTCGTGATGCAGTCGCCCCTCGCTCAGCACATAGCCGTGGTCGGCAACCGTCAGCGCGAGGCTGTTCTGCTCGACCAGCACCGTGGTCGTTCCCTGCTCGCGGATCCGCGCCACGGCATCGAACACCTGGCGAGTGGCGATCGGCGCCAGTCCAAGGCTAGGCTCATCGAGCAGCAGGACAGTTGGCTGCGTCATCAGCGCCCGAGCGATAGCGAGCATCTGCTGTTCGCCGCCGGAAAGCGAACCCCCCGGCTGGTTCATGCGCTCGCCAAGAAGGGGAAACAGCTCCACCACCTCGCGAATCCTGGCGCCGAGCTTGTTGCGATTGAGCAGGTGTCCGCCGACCCGCAGGTTGTCCCTGACGGAGAAGTCGGCGAGGATCCGTCGTCCCTCGGGGGCCAGGGCGATGCCTTCCGAAAGCTTGCGTGATGGACCGAGCCGCGTGATGTCGCGGCCTTCGAGCGTCACCCGTCCCTTGCGGGGTCGTACCACCCCGGCGATCGCTTTCAGCGTGGTGCTCTTGCCGGCGCCGTTGGGCCCGAGGATGCATATCACCGAACCTTCTGGAGCTTCGATTGAGATCCCGAGTACGGCGTCGATCGGCCCATAGGAGCAGTAGATGTCCTCGGCCGCGAGCATCGGACTCATCCCTCCAGTCCGGCTTCGGCCTGGGCCCCATCCTGTTGCGCAGCGTCCTGCGGCCCGAGATAGGCATCGATCACGCGCGGGTCCGATCTGACCTCGTCCGGGCTGCCTTCGGCTATCTTCGCGCCGAAGTCCATCGCCACCACGTGCGACGCAGCACTCAACACCAGCGCCATGCTGTGGTCGATCAGCAGCACGCTGGCTTCCCACTCGTCGGGGATCTGGCGGATCAGCTTCGCGAGCGATTCGTGCCGCGCCTCCGGCATCCCGGCCGCCGGCTCGTCCAGCAGCAGTAGCTTCGGGTCTGTGGTCAGCGCTCTGCCCATGTCAACAAGCTTGCGCTCGCCGAACGGAAGCTCGCTGGCGCGGCGCGCCCGTAGATGCGAAATGTCCAAGAACTCGAGCACTCGCTCGGCGCGCTTGCGCGCCTCGCGGCCGTGGCGCCTGGCTTTCGGCAGCCGGAAGAGATTCGTGAGCAGCCCAGGGCGGGAGATGTGGTCGGCGCCGACCAGTAGGTTGTCGAACACGGTCAACTGATTGAACAACGCGACGTTTTGAAAGCTGCGCGAGATGCCGTGCTTGATCACCTGGTGGGACCTGAGCCTGAGAATGTCGACATCGTCGTATTGCACCGAGCCCGACTGCGGCTCGTAGAAGCGGTTGATCACGTTCAATACCGAGGTCTTACCGGCGCCATTTGCTCCGATCAGCGCACCGACGATGCCGTCGCTGAGGTCCAGGTCGAGGTTGTCGATTGCCTTTACGCCGCCGAACGACAGTGATACGCCGCGCAGGCCCAGCATCGACTAGCTCACCTCCGCGCGGGAGGGTGGCACAGCTGCACGCGGCTTACGGCCCCTCCACCTCCGCAGCGCCTGCTGGGCGCGATACGGGAAATCGGCCAGGCCGCGGGGGAGGAACAGCAGCAGCAGCACCACCGCTCCGCCCAGGATCACAGGCTCCCAACCGCTTGAGCTGCTGGTCTCGGCCTCGATCACGGCCAAGATGACGGCTCCGGCCAGCGAGCCCCACACCGAGGCGAGTCCGCCCAATACGACCGCGGCGAAAAAGAACAGCGACAGCGAGAATGGAAACGAATCAGGCGACACCAGACCCTGTAGGTGGGCGTCGAGGTCCCCCGCCACGCCGGCGAAGAAGGCACTGGTCGTGAACAGAAGGACTTTGGTCGCGGTCACGTTGATGCCCATCGCGGTTGCCGCCGCCTCGCTGTCGCGAACTGCGGCGAATGCGCGACCGGTACTGCTGGCCAAGATGCTGAAGATGGCCACCAGACAGATGACCAGGACGACCAGCGAGAAGTAGTAGAGCTCGGTGGGGGTGGGGAAGATCGTATTTCCGATCCGTGGCGGGGGAACCGTGAGCCCCGTGCGGCCCTGGGTGAGGCTCGTCCAGTTCAGCGCGATCTCAGGTATGGCGACGCCGAACCCGAGTGTGAGGATCGCGAGGTAGTGGCCACGCAGACGACCCGTCGGGAGGCCCAGAAGAAATCCGATCACGGCGGTCGCGGCTCCGGCTCCCAACACCTCGATCGGTATCGGCAGCCCGCTGACGTGGATCGCCAGCAGCGCTGCCGCGTATCCGCCGATCGCCAGGAACCCCGCCTGCCCGAGCGATATCTGACCGCCAAAGCCGACCAGGAGGTTCAGGGACACAATAGCCAGCCCGTAGACGAGTGCCTGCGTGGCCGTGTACATCACGAACGAGTCGCTGCCCTCGAAGGCAGGGAAGACGATCGCCACGATCGCCACCGCCACGATCGCCAGCATCCGCAAGCCCAGCGGCAGCTTTCGAATCGACTTTACGAGTGCTCCTCGCCTCGCCGCGGATAGAGACAGCTCACTCATTGCCGGGAGACGGCCTGCCTTCCGAACAGCCCGTCCGGGCGCACATACAGGACCGCGACAATCACCGCGAAGATCAGCGTCAGCTGAAGGTTCGTCGATACATAGGCCGCGATCAGGTTGCTGGCCACCCCGATCAGAAAGCCGCCGACAACCGCTCCAATCAATGAGCCAAACCCACCGACGATGGCCGCCGCGAATGCAAACACCGCCACCTGATCCATCATCGTCGGCTCGAGCCCCAGCGACGGAGCGACCAGGATCGCCGCGATCCCACTCAGGGCTGTGCCTAAGGCCCACGAGCCGGTCACGTACAGATTGGTTCGAATGCCCATCAGCGAGGCCACCTCGCGATCGGCGGCGATCGCCCGCATCGCCAGGCCCACGCGCGTCCATTCGAACACCACGAACAGCAGCAGCCCCACCCCCACCGTGAGGCCGATGATGAACAGATCATTGGGAGTGATGAGAAACGAGGCCACGTTGACCGGGTTGCCGGAGAGCGGCTGCGGTATCGACTTCGGCCCGTATCCCCAGAGAACCCCGGCCAGCCCCTCGATCAAGATCAGCAGCCCGAGCGTCAGCACGATCTGGACAAGGACCGCGGACCGCTCGATCCTCCGCATCAGGACTCCGTTGGTAAACCCTCCGATCAGCATCGCGATCACCATCGCCAATACCCAGGCCGCGGCAAATGGCAGGCCCGCGTGGTTCAACAGCGACCACAGAGTCAGCGTCACCACCGTCGCCATCGCGCCGAAGGCGAAGTTGACCACGCCAGAGGTCTTGAAGATCAGAACCAGCCCCAAGGCCGCGAACGCGTAGATGCCGCCGAACCCCAGTCCCCCGATAACGAACTGGAAGAAGTTGTGCATGGCGACCGCGGTGCCTTACTTAATTCACTGGACCGGGGCCAGCTGCCCTCCTCGCGCCTGCACCATGAACATCTTGGTCAGCCCGACGTGGCTGCTGGAGCTGTAGTTGACGGTGCCGCCCAGTGTCTGGAGGTTGTGGACGCTGTCCAAGCCCTTGATATAGCTGGCACGAGTGAGCTTCCCGGACACGTTCTTCAGCCCGGCGACCGCCACCTGAGCCTCGGTCCATCCCCAGGCGGCAAAGATCGAGACCGGAGCACTCGGCTCGTACCGGTGCATCGCCGTTTCGAACTGCTTGACCTGTGTGTTGCTGGTGTCCTGCAAGGCCGGAATGAACGCACCTACGTAGCTGCTTGGGAACTCCTGCGGTGAGGCGGAGAAGCTCTGCGGTATCGCCGAGACCTGGCTCATCAGCCGAACCGGCTTGAAGTTCAGGGCGGCCATTGCATTCAGGAATGCGATTGTCGGCTTCGGAATGGCGAGGATGATCACTCCGTCCACGCCGGCCGACTTGAACTGCTGGGCATCAGGGCTGAAGTCGGTCTGCGTGGGGTCGTAGCTGATCACCTTCGCGGGCTTCAAGCCTGAAGCCAAGACGCCGTTGTAGAGGCTCTGACCGAAGTCGTCGTTTTGATAGAGCACCCCCACCTTCTTGAGCCCCCGCTTCTGGGCGAAGTTTCCCAGCAGCTTGCCCTCGATCGTGTATTCGGGCCACACGTTGAACAGGATCGGGGGCGTGTTCTGGAAGAGGTAGGTGGCACCGGTTTGCGGACCGACCAGCGGGATGCCCTGGGGCGTGAGAACGTTCAGCACGGCCTTGGTCGTGGCCGAGCCGTTGACCGCTACTTCGCCGAGCTCTTGCGGGATCAGCTTGCGTGTTTGCTGGACCGCGACCGGCGGCGTGTACTGGTCATCGAGCGCGGTCAGGTTCAGCTTTCGCCCGTTCACCCCGCCCTGGGCATTGACCGCCGCAAAGTAGGCCTTCACTCCAGCGGTCGACTCGCCATAGAGCGCGGCCGGCCCGGAGAAGGGCACGGTTTGTCCAAAGGTCACCGAGTTACTGGTCACCCCAGCGGAGGAGCCGCTTCCGCTGCTGGAGCTGCTTGCGCTCTGCCCACACGCCGCAATCGCCAAGGCCACTGCTCCCGCGGCGAATACAAACCTCAGCCCCCGAACGGATCTCAGATCCCACGTCATCTTCTTCCTCCTGCTGGGCTGATATGTCTTCCGACTAAAAATGAAGTAGCTGTACTTCGTTACCCGCTAGGCCAGCGGTCTAAGCTGGGCCGCGTTCTAGCTGGCCCACATCGGATGCGGGCGTGATTCAGAAGACTCCAAGAGCCGCGCCGCGGATTTGACGCTCCCGCCCCCGGGTAGACCGGAGAGGACCATCAGGAAAGGAGCAGCGATGGGTGACCGAGCACAGCGAGTAAAGGGCAAGGCCGAGGAGACCAAAGGCCGCGTCAAGCGTGAGACGGGCGTCGCATCCGGGCGTCCCGGGACCGAGACCCGAGGCGCCGGCGAGGAGCTCAAGGGAAAGGCGCGCAACGCCGTCGGCAAGACCCGCAGCGCCGCAAAGAAAAACACGCGCTGACGCCGGAGACGGATATGTGATCGCGCTGGCGCCGGATGGCGTCAGCGTGAGGTGAGGCTGCGGAGCCCCATATCCATGCCCAGGCTCGCGTAGCGCCTGAGCATGTGTCCCTCGGCGGACTCGAGCACCTGCTCGAGTGCGTCGACGAACCGCCGCAATTCCGCCTCGTCGATGATCAGCGGGGGTAGCACCTTGATCACGTTCATGTGGTGCCCCGCAACCTGAGTCAGGATCCGGTGGTCCCGGAACAGGGGCACGATTACCAGCTGTGCGAACAGGCCGGGCTGTCGGCGCTCGATCGCCTCCCAGACCAGACGGGCAGTCCGGCCGGAGGGTGGACCGAGCTCGAGCGCCCACATCAGGCCGAGGCCACGAACGTCTCGGACGATCTCGAACCGCTCCACGAAGGGGCGCGTCAGCTCCAACAGCAACTGTCCCAGGTCCGCGGCTCTTGCCACCAGCCCATCGCGGTCGATCACCGCGAGCGCGGCCAGGGCTGCCGCGGCGGCGAGGTCGCCGCCGCCGAAGGTGGAACCGTGGACCACGCTCCGCTCCATCGAGTCGAAGGTCGCCCTGAAAACGCTGCGGCTGGTAAGCAGCGCGCCCGCCGGGACGTATCCGCCCGACAGAGCCTTCGAGAGCGCGACCAGATCGGGCTCGATTCCCCAATGCTCGAGTGCCAGGAAGCGCCCGGTACGGCCGAGGCCAGTCTGCACCTCGTCGACGATCAGAAGGGCCCCCGCCTCGTGGCAGAGCTCGAGCGCACCGGGGAGATAGTCGTCGGGAGCGAGATACACGCCCTTGCCCTGGACCGGCTCGACGATCAAGGCGGCTACATCGCCCCGTCGCAGCTCCCGCTGGAGCGCGTCCAGATCACCAAAGGGGACCTCGTTGCAATCGGACAAGAGCGGACCGAAGCGCTCGCGGAACTCCTCGTTGCCGTTGACCGACAGTGCTCCCATCGTCAGGCCATGAAAACCGCGCTCGCAGTAAAGGATGCGCGCCCGCCGCGTGGCCGCGCGAGCGAGCTTCAGGGCTCCCTCCACCGACTCCGTGCCGGAGCTTGTGAGCACGACCGCGTCGAGTGAGCTCGGTGTGCGGCCGATCAGCTCCTCGGCCAGGACCCCGGCCAATGTCGAGAGCCCCAGTTGCGGCAGGCTCGGAGTGTCGGCCTCGAGTACCCGCTGGAGCTGGCGCTTGACGTATGGGTGATTGCGTCCAAGCGCGAACACCCCGTAGCCAGACAGCAGGTCGAGGTACTCGTGGCCCTCGCGGTCGATTAGCCACGGACCGCGACCGTGAGCCCAGTCACGATCGAAGCCAAGCGTGCGCAGTACGCGGCCCAGCTGCGGGTTGAGGTGACGCTGGTTGAGCGACATCGCGTCAGGGGCGTGTTGCTCCAGTAGCTCGACGACGTCAGGCCGGTGGTTGTTGGTACTCATCGGATGGGATCGAAGCAGATCGACCGGGTGCCGGGGTCCCGCAAGTAAGATTTTCACGGGAGACCGGGGATGAGGCAGCCACTCAAACGGACAATCGTCGCGCCGGTCGCAATCGCGCTGCTGTTGTCGGTCGCGGCCTGCGGCGGCTCAAAGTCGAAGACCGCGTCGAGCTCGACCAGCACCGCGACCACGACGGCCGCGGCCCCGAGTGCCAACCCGGGGACGGCCACCGCTGCCACGGCCACGAGCGGCCCGGTTCACGCGACGCTGCACGGCGCCAACCACGCGCCCGTGACAGGCAAGAACTGGTCGTACACGGTTCACGTCACGGATGCCAGCGGCAAGCCGCTGGGGGGGACGGTGGAGACCGACTTCGTGGTCGCCGGCTTGGGGGTCGTGGGTAAGGAGACGCCGGCCGTCCACAAGCTGAACGACGGCACGCTGAGCGACGCGGTCCAGTTTCCGGCGGATGCCGTCGGCCACCCGATAACGCTCGTCGCGGTCATTCACACCAGCGCGGGTGCGGTCGCGCTGGGCTGGCCGGTGAACGTCTCCAAGTGAGCCGGCCGCCGCAGGCGGCTGATCGTTCATGGCCCCCACGGGCTCCGAGCACGATCCGGACGACACAGCGGTGGTCCCCAAGCGGGGCGGCGCGGAGGTCATCGCCGAGCAGGTCGTCAAGACCTATGGGACGGTGACGGCATTGCGCGGCGTCTCGTTCAGGGTTGGCGCCGGGGAATTCGTCGTGATCGCGGGGCCTTCGGGATCGGGGAAGAGCACGCTGCTCAACCTCATCGGCACGCTGGATCAGCCGGATTCGGGCGCGATCGTGGTCGGTGGCCGGCCCGTTCCATTGCCCAGCGAGGCAGTCGAGTTCCGGCGGCGGCTGGTCGGGTTCGTGTTCCAGGACAACCTGCTCCTGCCCTACCTGAGCGCACAAAGCAACATTGAGACGGCGCTGATGGCAACCGGCGTCGGCCGTGAGGCCCGCCAGGAGCGCTCCCAAAAGTTGCTGGTGGAGGTCGGGCTCGGGCATCGCGTCCGTCACCTGCCGTCGGAGCTCTCGGCGGGGGAGCGCCAGCGAGTGGCGGTAGCCCGGGCGCTCGCCAACGAGCCGAGGTTGCTGCTCGCGGACGAGCCCACCGGAGCGCTGGACTCCGCCAGCTCGGAGCGGGTCCTGTCGCTGCTCTCGGCGATGCGCGAGCGCCACGGGATGACGATGATCATCGCCAGCCACGACGACGCGGTCACTGGGCGCGCGGACCGAGGTCTGCGCCTCACTGATGGTCAGATCCAAGCGTGAGCTCCGGCCGCTCCCGGGGGCGCAAACCGCTCACGTCAGTGCCAGGGCCACCACCGAGCGCATCCGGGTCACCCGCCAGATGGGATAGAGCGCTCCCAGGGTACCGATCGCCACGCCGATCAGGGCCGCCCGGCCGACGCCCCACGCGGTCAGGTCCGGCGATATGAAGCCACCCAAGCCGAGGGCCCCAGGCAGGAGCTCGCTCTCCACGAACCCAAGCCGCACCCCGGCGACAGCCAGGCCACCGATCAGCAGCGCCAGCACCACCACCAGTAGCACGGCCTTCGAGATCAGCACCGTGCTCGACCCGGCACGGACCGCTTCGCCCGGGTCGCTGATCGGGACGAGACCCGGGAAGGTCTTCGTCAGTTCGCGCTCGGCCTTGGCCGCCGGAGTCAGCGGCCGCAGCTTGACGGCGAAGGTCGTCACCTCGTTGGGAGTGCGCTCGGCGATCGCCTGGGCGTCGTTGAGCGTGAGCACCGCGCCCGAGTCTTCATAGGACAGGCCCGTGTGGTACACGCCGGCGACCGGCAGCCGACGGCCGCTGACGCGCACAACCGAGCCGGGGCGGAGGTGTAGCTGACTCGCCAACAGGTCACCGACCATCGCTCGCCCAGGGCTCATCCCGTTGCCGGCGGTGACCACCAGTTGGCGAGCGGGGAAGCTGCCGGGCTCAAACCCGATGACGATCGCGCCGGACGCGCCGCCGACAGCGTCGACGAGCAGCTGAAGAGGCGTTGCCTGGGCGACTTCCCGCTGGGCCCGCAGGCGGGGGAGCAATGTCACGGGCAGCACCGACGAGGTCGGGTCGCCGGCGTCGCGCTGAAACAAACCGAGGTCGGCGCCGCCCAGATGCACGAACTGCGCGGCGGAGTTGTTCAGGCCCGCTGACAGCGCCAGCAGGGCCACGACAGCGGCCACGCCGACCGCCACTCCCGCCGCCGTCAGGAATGTCCGTGCGCTACGGCGGCGAAGGTTGGCCGTGACCAGCGGCAGCACGGCTCCAACGTATCAACGAGGTGTCCTGACTCCCGGTCGTGGGCGATTGCCGTGCGGGGGCACCTCGTCCTCGCCGGACACTCGCGCGACCGCCCGAGAGCGGCCGAGCAGGGCCGCCCCCGCGGTGACCAGCGCCAGCCCAACGGCGAGCGGAGGCACCCGGTGCGACGCCGAGCCCCAAACCTCCACTCCCGCCCACAGCGCCATCAACACCGGCAGAGGGTCCTGCACGGCGCCGATGACGGGCGCGACCGTCACCGCCGGACGAACCTGAAGAGCTGTCGTGTCCTCGAGAAACGCCAGCGCGCCGAGCGCGACCGTGAGAACAAGCCAGACCACGGCGAGCACCCAGTCGCCCTTGGAGATGTCATTGGCGAGCAGCTTGTTGACGAAGTCGACCCACGCGTACGCGAGCCCCGCGCCGATCACGACCGCAATCCGAACCCGCGGTCGCAGTCGGAAGAGCAGGTACGCAGCGATGGCGGCCCCTCCGACATCGCCTCCCTGCGTGCGGCGCCCCGCATCCGATCGCCCTCTTCGCGCCCGAGTTCGTAGGATTCGCCTCAGTGGAACGCATCCGCTTGGAGGACCGCCAGCACTTCGTTACCGCAGATGGCTCGTTGATCCGAGAGCTGGTAGGCATCCCCTCTGGCAACGGCCAGCAGCAGTCGATTGCTGAGGCCACGGTTCCCCCGGGTGCAGAGACCGTCGAGCATTACCACCGCACCACCGAGGAGGTCTACCTCTTCACCAGCGGTGAAGGCCGCATGCGGCTCGGCGACCAAGAAGGGCAGGTACGCGCGGGCGACACGGTCGTGATCGCC
>VAWT01000049.1 GCA_005883415.1 Actinomycetota bacterium
TGCCCTCGGCGAGGTACTGCGGGAGCAGGTAGTCGAGCATGGGGTGCAGTTGTTCGTAGAACGAGTCGAGGGCTCCATCGCGGTTGACGAACTCCTTGATGCTCGGATCATTGCCCGTCAGAGGCCGCAGGTCCTCCTCGTAGTGGGGGTTGGGAAGGAAGCGGACGTCGAACATCAGGTCGGCGTCGCGTACCGGCCCGTACTTGAAGCCGAAGCTCTCGAAAGTGACCGCCAGCCGCCCCCGCCGGCCCAGCAGCATGTCGTCGGCCAGTTTTCGCCGCAGCATGGCCGCTGTCAGGCCTGACGTGTCGATCACGATGTCGGCCCGCCCATGCAGTGGGCGCAGCAGCTCGCGCTCCTGCGCGATGCCCTCCGCCACGCTGCCGCTCGGCGCCAGCGGGTGGCGGCGGCGGGTCTCCTTGTATCGCGTCAGCAGCGTCTGCTCATCGGCCTCCAGGAAAAGCACCCGGTGTGCGACCCCGCTTGCGCGCAGATCGTCGAGCATCTGCGCCAGTCCCTCGAAGTAGGTCCCGCCGCGGACGTCGGAGACGACTGCCGCCCGCACCACCTTCGAGCCTTCGTGCCTGAACAGCTCGACCAGCGCCCGGATCATCTCCGACGGCAGGTTGTCCACACAGAAGTAGCCCTCATCCTCGAACGCCGCCATGGCCGTCGACTTGCCGGCTCCCGAGAAGCCGGTGATGACCACCAGGTCGGTGAGCGCGGAGACCGCGGACTCGGCCTCCGGGGCGTTCCTCGCATCCCTGCCGGGTGCAGCCGGCGCAGGCGAGTCGGAGGCGGCGGGCGCGGGCCGCGTCTCCTTCTCCCGGGTGGCTGCGTGTCGTGGCTCCACTCCTCACAGCTTGACAGGCGTGGATGACCAACTGAGCCCGGTTGGGTGACCACGCTCACATTGCGCGAGCCACGGGTGAGCAACAGTACGTGGGGCAGGCGAAAGGCGGAGGTGCCGTGGCCGTAGAGCCCACACCCGGCGTCACAGGATTCCCGCGTTCTGCGTTGGACGGAGCTCCAGCGCGAACGGGTCTGCGCCCGCGGCGGCCAGGAGCTCGCTTTGCGCACGTCTCCGCCTGCTGGCGCGGGTCGGCGCACCCGGCTTCGGCCGGACTGACTGAAACGGCCGCCCTCGCCGAGCAAGTCATGCGACGCATGAGCCTTGTGCTGCCGGTCGTCAACCTGGCATGCGCAGTCATCACGTACGTATTCGTCGTATACGTAGTGCCGCTACCGGGTGCGGCGCCGCCGTCGTCGGGGCGGGGGATCGACCTGATCGGGTCGGCAGTCGGCGTCGCAATCTGCTGGATCGTGTGCCACATGTGGGGTCTGCGCGTCGCCAGACCCATGAGGGCATGGCTCGATCGCGGCGGAGACCCGGATGAGGCCGAGCGGCTTCAGACCGTGCGACTGCCGCTGTACGAAGCGCGGAACACCCTCGTCGTCTGGGCGCTGGCGGGCGCGGTGTACGGGCCGCTTGACGTGGCGGTCGGCGGTTCCGCGGCGGCGGGGGTGCTTATCAGCGGGATGGTCGTGCTGGGAGGCCTGTCCGCGTCGGCGCTCAGCTATCTGGCTGTGGAGTGGATCGTGCGGCCGGCAACGGCGTTGGCCCTTCAATCCGATCCGCCCGACCGCCCGATGCTGCCGGGAATTGCCACGCGCATCTACCTTGCATGGGAGTTCGGCACGGCGGTCGCCGTCTGCGGCGCGGTCGTGGTGGCGATCGCCTACCTGGCCGGGGCGGGGATTTCGCCGAAGCGCATGGCGGAGACCGTGATCTTCCTCGGCGCGATCGGATTGACGGTCGGACTGGTCACGCTGCTGGCGGCGATCCACTCGGTCGTGGACCCTCTGCGCGCGGTGCGCAAAGCGATGGCGCGGGTGGAGGCCGGCGAGACGGATGTGATCATGACCGTCGATGACGCGAGCGAAGTGGGGCTGCTGCAGGCGGGGTTCAACCGGATGCTCGCCGGGCTGCGAGAGCGCGATCGCGTGCGTGATCTCTTCGGGCGCCACGTGGGGGAAGAGGTCGCCCGTTCGGCGATCGGACGAGGGCTTGAATTCGGAGGCGAGACCCGTGACGCCGCGGTCCTGTTCGTCGACCTGATCGGCTCGACCGCCTTTGTAGCCGATCACGACCCGGGAGATGTGGTTGAGACGCTCAATCGCTTCTTCGGGATCGTCGTGGACGTCGTGACCGTTTACGGAGGATGGGTCAACAAGTTCGAGGGCGACGCCGCACTCTGCGTGTTCGGCGCCCCGAGCGAGCAGCCTCAAGCGGCGGCAGCCGCGCTGGCCGCGGCGCGCGAGCTGCGGCGCCGCCTGACGGGCGAGGTCGATGGGCTGGACGCTGCGATCGGCCTCTCGGCAGGTCCGGTCGTAGCCGGCAACATCGGCGCGGCTCAGCGATATGAGTACACCGTGATCGGAGACCCCGTCAACGAGGCGGCCCGGTTGACGGAGCTGGCGAAGGCAAACCCCGCCCGGCTACTGGCCTCTGAGGAGATCGTCCTGCGGGCCGGCGAGCGCGAGCTCTCGCGCTGGCGCTTGGGCGATCCGTTCCCGCTGCGTGGGCGTCCGGGCCCCACTCGGGTCGCATCGCCGGTCGAGCCCCGAAGCCCCGACGTCCTTCGATCGGTCGAGGCCGAGCGGGCCGACGGGCTTGGGCCGGTTGGGGCCTAAAGCGCTGCTGGTCCGGTCAAGCGGCTCAAACCCCCGCTTTGTGCAGCTCGCGATAGAGCTCGCGGGCCAGCTTGCCGGGGACGCCGGGTACGGCTTCGAGCTCCTCGCGCGAGGCGGCGACCACGGCGTCGGGAGATCCGAAGTGGGCCAGCAATGCCCGCTTGCGGGCCGGACCGACCCCAGGCAACTCGTCGAGAATTGAGGCCGTCATCGCTCTGTCGCGACGGATCCGGTGATGGGTGATGGCGAACCGATGGGCCTCGTCGCGGACTCTCTGCAGCAGCTGGAGCTCCGGCGTGTCGTGGGCCAGCCGAAGCGGATCGGCTTGTCCCGGAATGAACACCTCCTCGATCCGCTTGGCCAGGGCCACCACCAGCACGCCCCGCTCTCGGAACCTCTGTAACGCCCTGAGGCCCGCCGACAGCTGGCCCTTGCCCCCGTCGATCACCACCAGATTCGGAAGCGCCGCAAAGCTGGGGTCGTACTCCTTGTCGTGCGGCGAGATGTCGTGCTGGCGGTCCCAGCGGGCGAGTCGCCGAGAGAGGATCTGCTCCATGGCGGCGAAATCGTCCGGGACGCCGCCGCCGTTGCGGTCGTCCCACACCCTGAACCGTCGGTAGTCGGACTTCTTCGGCGCACCCGCCTCGAACACGACCATCGACGCCACCGTGTTGGTTCCCATCAGTGTCGAGATGTCGAAGCATTCGATCCGCAGCGGCAGGGTGTCCATGCCTAGTGCCCCTTGCAGGCCGTCCAGCGCCTCCACGCGCTGCTGGCGCCGGCGCTCCGAGCGGAGCTTCTCCTGGTCGAGAGCGAGCTTCGCGTTGCGTTCGGCGAGATCGAGGATCCGGCGCTTGTCGCCGCGTTCGGCGGCGCGGATCTCGACGGTTCCGTCCCGGCGCTCCGCCAGCGCCTCGGCCATGGTCCAGACGTCACTCAGCTCGCGTTGTACGACCAGCAGCGGAGGCACGGACATGGCGTTCGCGTAGTACTGGAGGATGAATGCCTCGGCCACCTCGGCGATCGTGCCGCCGGCCTCGTTGTCCAGGTAGAAGCTCTGGCGATCGGATAGGACGCCGTCGCGCACCTGGAACACCTGTGCGTTTGCGTCACCGTCGGCCACCGCCACCGCGATCGCGTCGAGCGTGCCGGTGGCCTCGTTGGCGACCCGCTGGCGCTCGAGCAGCGACCGCACCGCCCGTAGCCGGTTGCGCTCGCGGGCGGCGTCCTCGAACCGCTGCTCGGCGGCCGCTTCGCGCATCGTGCGCTCGAGCGCCCGTTCGATCTCGCGATAGCGACCGGACAGGAACGCGGTCACGCCGTCGATGCCGCGTCGATAGTCCTCCTTGCTCACGTAGCCGACGCATGGCGCCTCACAGCGCTTGATGTAGTAGTCGAGGCAGGGCGAGCCGGAGCGGCGGCCAGGCTCGGGGCCCTCGCAGGACCGGAACATGAACACCTTGCCCAGCACCTCGAGCGTGGCCCTGACCCGTTTCGCGTTGCTGTAGGGGCCGAAGTAGGCCCGGTCCCGGCGGTGGCGCTCGCGCGTGAAGTACACGCGGGGAAAGTCCTCGTCCAGCGAGATCGCGATGTAGGGATAGGACTTGTCGTCGCGCAGGCGGATGTTGAACCGCGGCTTGTATTGCTTGATGAAGTTCTGCTCGGCGAGCAGCGCCTCGGCCTCGGTGTGCACGACGAGCGCTTCGATGTGGTCGATCAGGCCCACCATGTCGGCGCCGCCGCGGGTACTGGGATGCGAGAAGTGCGAGGCCACCCGCTTGCGGATCGACTTGGCCTTGCCGACGTAAATGACCTTTCCTCGGGCGTTCCTGAACAGGTACACGCCGGGCTCGTCCGGCAGCTCACGACGCTTGTCAGCTGGGGTTATCGACACGTGTTCGAGGATAGGTGCCATGCGGGGTCCGGCGCTCAGTCC
>VAWT01000050.1 GCA_005883415.1 Actinomycetota bacterium
GGTAAGTCATCAGCGGCCCATCGCTTAGCCGCCTCCCGCAACCACCCCTGGCTGAGGCCGGTAAACGACACCGTTCCGCAGTGCCCGAACACCACCAGGTCCCACTCGTCTTTGACAACCTGGCGCGCCTCCCACATTCCGGACAGGGGACCTTATAAGGTCCGCTTCCGAAATGGAGGGGGATGAATGCCAGAACGGCGCAGGAAATACACACCTGAATTTAAGGATGAAGCGGCGAAGATGGTGGTCGAAACCTCTCGTCCGATCGCCGAGGTCGCTCGGGAGATAGGCGTGCACGAGGGTACCCTGGGGAATTGGGTAAAGAAATACCGAGTTGACCACGCCGGCGAGGAGCCACCGCTGTCGATCAGCGATCGGGCACGGCTGCGGGAGCTGGAAAAAGAAAACCGTGAGCTGAAGATGAAAGCCGAGTTTTTGGGAAAAGCGGCGGCCTTCTTCGCCTCTATGCCATGATCATCTCGTCCGGCGGGGTTCGCTCGCTTCTTCGCTGCCCCGGCCCGTGGCTGGTGGCTTGTTCTGGATGTGCGGCCCCGCCGGGTGCGGTGCCGAGCGGCGGCGTGGCCTGATAGGAGCCTGCCTGGTGCTTGATAGAGGCGTGCCCGCCTTCGCTCGGTTGCTTTCTGACACCGATGGTCCGAGGGGGAGCTGTACATGGTGATGATCGGGACTGATTCGCACAAGCGCACCCATACCGCGGTTGCGCTCGATGAGGTGGGACGTCGACTGGCTGACAAGACGGTGCCGGCGACCAGTGACGGGCACTTTGCGCTGGTCAGCTGGGCCCAGCAGTGGACTCAGGTGAGCTTTGCGGCTGAGGACTGCCGGAATATGACCCGCCGGTTGGAACGCGATCTGCTTGCGGCCGGGCATCGACTGGTGCGGGTACCGACTCGGCTGATGGCCCAGGCCCGCGCTTCGGGACGTCAGCCTGGTAAGTCTGACCCGATTGACGCCGAAGCGGTCGGGTTGGCGGCTCTGCGTCATCGCCACCGGCTGCCGGTCGCTGAGCTGGACGGTCCGACGCGGCAGGTCAAGCTGCTGGCCGATCATCGTCGTGATCTGGTGGGTGAGCGCACCCGGGTGGTCAACCGGTTGCGTTGGCACATCCACGAACTCGATCCCGCACTGCGGGTTCGCGCCCGCGGGCTGCGCAGCTACTGCGTCATCGACCGCCTTGGCGAGCACCTGGCCACCGTCACTGGTCTTGTTGCCCGGCTGGCTCGCGAGCTGCTTGCTCGCTGCCGAGAGCTGACCATGCAGATCAACGCCCTGTGGCGCGAGCTTCGTGACTTGGTCAGGCGCCTGGCCCCTACGGTGTTGGCCATCCCTGGCTGCGGGGTGCTGTCCGCGGCGATGATCCTGGGTGAGACCGCGGGAGTGCATCGGTTTCGCTCCCGCGACGCCTACGCCCGGTTCACCGGCACCGCCCCCATTCCGGCCTGGTCGGGCAACACCGCGGGCAAGGTCCGGCTCAACAGAGGTGGCAACCGCACCCTCAACAGCGCGCTGCACATGATCGCGGTCACCCAATCCCGCGGCATCGGACCCGGAGCGGCCTACCTGGACAAGCTCACCGCCGGCGGCAAGACCCGCACCGAAGCGATCCGGCTGCTGCGCCGGCGCATCTCCGACGCCGTCTACAGCGCCTTGCGCGCCGACGAACGCGACCACGGCCTCGACAGCGCATCGCAGCCCCGCACCGGCCCCGACACCAGCCTCGCCGAACCGATCCACCCGGCGGCTTGATCTTTCTCCCGCCTCGCCTCCGCCTGAAGTTGAGCGCGCCGGGGATCAGGCGACGGGGTCATCCCTGAAGCGGCGGAACTGGTCAAGGCGGGGTTTGTGGTTTGTTGTGACCGTTTTTCTGGTCGTTTCCGGCGTGTTTGGGGCGTGCGGCACCCGCAGCCGGGGTCCAGGCGCAGCGCCCGCAGCGCAGCGAGGACGAACGGCCTGGAGGCTGGCGAGGATGGCGCAATACTGACCCTCGCCGGAGCGGGCAGGGGGGCAGTAGGCGTGGTGTGCAGTTGTCGGGTTCCGTCCTCATGGTTTGCCGAAGATCAGTTCAGGCGGGCCGAGGTTTGGCTGCCGGTCATCCCTTCGCCGCTGGGGCGCGGCATGAGGCGGTGCGGCTCCAGCAGGATGGGATCAATCAAGGGGGCGACCACGCCACCAGGGGTGGGAGTCATGACCCCGGCGATCACGCGTCCTGCTGGGTCCAACCCTGCTCACGCGGCTCCTTTGGCCAGCGCCCGAATTTCTCCGTCGCGCAGGCCGTAGTAGACGTAGGTGAGCAGCTTGCGGGCCGCGGCGACCACACCGATGTTGCGTCCCCGCGCGGCAATGATCCGGGCCCGGTCGGTGGCGAGTTTGGTGCCGGGACGGGTGCGTTGGCAGGCCTCGATGGCGGCCCAGCGCACCAGAGTGGAGCCCTGTTTGGTGATCGGGCCGCGGCGCACCGTGGTGTCGGATTCACGATGGCGTGGAGTCAGCCCAGCCCAGCAGGTCAGCTTCTGTGGGCGGCCGAACCGGGTGATGTCACCGATCTCGGCGATGAAGATCGCCGCGAAGGTCGGGCCGATCCCGCTGATCTGCTGGATCACCCGGTACCCGCGATGACCGCGGAACCGATGAGCGATCATCGTCCGGAACATCTCAACCTCCGCGTCGTAGGCATTGATCAGCTCCAGCAGGGACACGACGCGCTGGCGGTAGACCAAATCCAGCGGCGCCGCGCGTAGCCACGCCATCCCTGCCACCCCGAAGAGATCCGAGCACGGCGGGAGCAGACCCTGCTTGGCCAACACCCCGTGCACCTGGGCTTTGAGCCCAGTCCGCAGCGCGACCAGCTTGGCCCGATGGCGCACCAGCTCCCGCAGCTCCCGCTCACCCCGGCTGGCGATATAAGCCTCCGGCAGGCGACCCATCCGCAGCAGATCACACAAATCCGCGGCATCCCGCACATCGTTTTTGACCCGCCGATAAGCGAAGCCTTTCACTCCCAGGGGGTGCGCCAGATGCACCCGGGCACCCGTGGCCTGCAACGCGTCCACGGCCCAGTACCAGCCATACGTGGCTTCTAGCACCACTTCCGGATCCGGGCCGGCCTTGGCCAACTCCAACCCCAATGCCACCGGGTCGTTATCAATCCGCGACCAGCCCAGCTGCTGGCCTTCCGGGGTCATCCGCACGATCACACTGCGCCGGCGATGCAGATCAATCCCCACATACTGGCGACCGTCGTAGTCTGTGCTCACAGGGGCCTCCTTCGTCGTCGAAGTGAGCACCCCGAGACTGCCTCGGGACATCACGGCAGCGGAGGCCCCGCCCGCCGCTTCATCGCATCAGGGGGAAGGCGTCGACGAATACCCAGTGCCGTGGCGTCTTGTGGGCGGCTAGTACTCCAGCCGTAGATCGTGATCTTGCAGCGTGTCGGTCCGGGACGTAGGGCGGCCACCACATGATCATCATCGGTTGTGACGACGTCAGACGATCTTGCGGTGGCCGCGGGCAATAGCGTAGAGCCCGGCCGTTGGCAGTCGATGTTGGATGAGCTTCTTGAGCGGGTGGCTGGACGGTTCGGGCGGGTGGAGCCACGGCGGCGGATTCGGTCCTTTGTGCTGGGATTGTTGGCGGACTTGCCGCGTAAAAACTGTTGGTCAATCGCCGAGCACGCCGGCGACGCGACACCAGATGGGATGCAATACCTGCTGGAGCGGGCGGTCTGGGACACCGACGGCGTCCGCGATGACCTGCGCGATTACGTGGTGGAGCACTTCGGTGACCCGGCAGCGGTGCTGGTGGTCGATGAGACGGGTGATGTGAAGAAGGGCAACTGCACCGTCGGGACCCAGCGCCAGTACACCGGGACCGCCGGGCGGATTGAGAATGCGCAGGTCGCGGTGTATCTGGCGTACGCCGGGCAGGCCGGGCACGCGATGATCGACCGAGAGCTGTATCTGCCGCGCGGCTGGACTACCGACCCGGCGCGGTGCGCCGCTGCGGGAATACCCGAGGAGGTCGAGTTCGCCACCAAACCAGCGCTGGCCAAGACGATGATGGGTCGCGCTCTCGACGCCGGGGTACCTGCGCGGTGGGTCGCCGCCGACGAGGTCTACGGCGCCGACCCGGGGCTGCGTGCCGACCTTGAGGCCCGCCAGGTGGGATATGTGCTGGCCATCGGCTGTGACCGCCGCGTGCCCACCGCAGCCGGCCCGATGCGCCCCGACATTCTGGCCGCCAATCTGCCCAAGGGCGCCTGGCAGCGGCTCTCAGCCGGCCCCGGTGCCAAGGGGCAGCGCTACTAGGACTGGGCCCTGATCACTCTGACTGCCCCGGCCGGACACCGCTGCCTGTTAGTCCGCCGCCACCCCCGCCACGGCGAACTCGCCTTCTACCGCTGCTATTACCCCAGCCCGGTCCCACTCGGTGAGCTGGTCCGCGTCGCAGGACGCCGCTGGACCATCGAGGAGAGTTTTCAAGCCGGTAAGGGCCTGGCCGGGCTCGATGAACACCAGGTCCGCCGATGGCTGGCCTGGCGGCGCTGGACCCTGCTCGCGATGCTCGCGCATGCCGTGCTCGCAGTCATCGCCGCCACCGAACGCACCGAACACCCACCACCCGGCGATCTGATCGCCCTAACCTGCAACGAGATCCGACATCTCTTCACCAGATTGATCACCGAACCCACCCGGCGGATCACCGATCCGCTGGCCTGGTCGCGCTGGCGACGACACCATCAACACCGCGCCCGTGCCAGCCACTACCACCGGCAAGAAACTCAGCTCACGTGATCACAATCTACGGCTGGAGTACTAGGGGTGAACCACGGTCACTCATGTCACCTGTCGCCGGGTACCCGCAGGTCAAGTTACGCGGGCTCAGAACCATGATCGCCGCCCAATCTAAGCTGGGACTCGGCTAACAGGGCTCTAGGTTGTTGGCTCCTGGTCCGGTGCGG
>VAWT01000453.1:0-1008 GCA_005883415.1 Actinomycetota bacterium
AGTTTGACGAGCGCTGCAATTGGAACCGAGCCGCTGCTACCGCAGGACGGACGCCGCGCTACGCGAGAGGCGCTCCTGATGTCCGCGCGTTTCAGGGCAGTCGACATCACGCCCGAGATGCTCGTCGCGGAATCAGAGCAGGGCTCGGCCCGATCCGATCACGGGTTCCGAGAGCGACGATCCGCGGTGTCGGATTAGGCGTTGGCAGTCATCGTGATTTGGTGGCCGCTGCGCTCGCCGAGCGATGGCGCGACGGCTGGCGCCGGCATTGTCCGACGTGCCTGCGGCCTGCACCTCAGGACAGCTCATGTGATCCGGCTTGATTGGAGCCACCCGACTCTTCTCACCGTTTAGCGGTGAGGCGGTTATGCTGGCCGTGGTGGCGACGGAGCGGATTGTGGTATCCGCGGAGGGAGTTGCGTGATGCTGGATGCCTTGCAGGTGCCCGACAAGCCGGCGGCGAGGCCGTCTCGGGGGGCAGCTGGTCGTGCTGTCGCGCGTCGCGTGCGTGGTCGCTTGGCCGTGGTTGCTCTTGCGGCTGTGCTGGCGGTGATCGTGGCGCTGGCGGGGCCGGTCGGTGTGGGGTGGGGTCGCTCGAGTGCCAGGGCAGCGGCGCTGACGGCGGCGATCAAGCGGGCGATGGGGCAGGCGTCGATTCCCGGGGCGATCATCGGGGTGTGGCAGCGGGGCGAGGGCCCGTATGTCAGGGCGTTTGGTGTTCGTGACACGGCGACGGGTCAGCCGATGAGCACCAATTTGCGGATGCGGATCGGGAGCGTGAGCAAGACGTTTACCGGGACCGCGCTGCTGCAACTCGTCGATCAGGGAAAGGTTCGCCTGGACAGTCCGATCAGCACGTACATCGCCGGCGTGCCGCACGGGAACGAGATCACCATCCGTGAGCTGGCCGAGATGCGCAGCGGACTGGTCGACTATTTCAACAACGACGTCTGGGTCCGTGCGTGGCTGGACCATCCGCGGCGGGGATGGACACCCCGGCAGCTGCTC
>VAWT01000453.1:1097-2725 GCA_005883415.1 Actinomycetota bacterium
CGCTGGGTCGCGCTTGCGGCACTACCGTCAACGCCACCAGCTGGAACCTGTCGCCGGGCTGGGCGGCGGGATCGATGGTCTCCACGCTGGGCGATCTTCATCGCTGGGCCCGCGACGTAGCGATCGGGACGCTGCTCACGCGAGGCACCCAGAAACAGCGTCTTCGGTTCATGCCTCATCCCGGCCTCCGACACGTCGGGTATGGCCTCGCGCTCCAGAGCGTCAATGGCTGGATCGGTCACAACGGAGACTGGCCCGGCTACCAAAGCCTGTCCATCTACCTCCCCTCTCAACAAGCCACGGTCGTGGGCCTCGTGAACACCAACGCCAGCTCCCCACACGGTGCGCCGCTGCTACTGCTGGGACAGGCCATCACCCGGATCATCACGCCAAAGCACATCTACCAATTCTGCAATGCCAGCAGATGTCAGTGAAACGAGACCCCGGGGCGTCCCGGCACGTAGCTGGTAGAGCCTGATCAGAGGCGCTCGCACGGTCCGGCTCCCGTGCTGCGCTGCAACAACGCGAGCGTCTCGGGGGGCCGCGGCGAGCTGCAGAAGCCGGAGGGTCTCGGCTTTAGATCACTTGCCTTCCGACCGCACGTGGTCCGGTACGGTGGTGTCCTTGGTGGCCGAGACCGCCAAACCGAGTGGGGCGATGTGTACGAGTAGGGCAGGTGCGGCTGGATTGATGTCGGCCCAACGCGTCACGGTCGCGTCCGCGTGGCCTGAGCGGTCATCCCCGCGTCGACGCCCACTTGTGCATTGTCACGAAGGAGCAGCTCGGTCATGCCCCGAGCCCGAGCGAGGCAACCGGTATCGGACAGACCGGTCGTTGGATCGCTGGCACGCGCCGTGGCTGCTCCGGTGCCGCATCGGGTACACCGGCCTCGAGTGGCGCGAGCCGGTGACGCGCCGCTCACCCGCCCGCGTTCAATCGAGGGCTACGGCCGCAGACCGGCGCTCGCCGGAATCACGGGGAGCACAGTCAGGTGCTGCGGGACGCGTTGTCGGACGGCGTCTGCAGGGCAGCGAGCAGCCCGTCTGCTGGTTCGCGGATGCCGTACCGCTCGGCGAGCGCGTCGAGCGCGGCCGGATCAGCGGGATGGGCCTCCCGCCGGCCAGCCGGCGGTTGAATCGGAAGGTCCGCCACGGGCGGCACGATGCGGACTGCGCGTTCGAGGTACTCCCGGTCCGCCGGGCGCAGCTCGCGCTCGCGCAGAACCCCCGCGATGTCCCCGTGGCGCCGGATCATCGCGGCGGCGCTGACCGCGCCGACGCCGCGCAGCCCGGGCAGCCCGTCAGACGGGTCCCCCCGCAGGATGGCGAAGTCGGCGTACCGCCGGCCTGGGATCTCGTACCGGCGGGTGATCTCGGCCTCGTCGATGACGGTCAGACCCGCCTTCTCCGGATACAGCACACGGACGCGAGGATCCTCGACGAGCGCGAACAGGTCCCGGTCACCGCTGGCGATCTCGACCGTCCCGCTGATCTGGGCCGCCAGCGTGGCGATCACGTCCTCGGCCTCGTAGCCCGCGACGCCGATCAGGTCGATGCCGATGGCACGCAAGACCCCGTCGATCACCGGGATCTGTGGCACGAGACCCGGCGGAACCGGTTCGGCGGTGC
>VAWT01000051.1 GCA_005883415.1 Actinomycetota bacterium
CTCCAGGTGCTCACGCAGGCCCGGAAGATGGGCAAGCAGACCATCTCCTCACAGGAGCTCGCCGACTACACACATGTGAACTCCACGCAGATCAGGCGCGATCTCTCTGGGTTCGGAAAGTTCGGCAAGCGCGGCGTGGGCTACAACGTTGACTCACTTGTGTCCCAGATCCGCAAGATTCTTCGGACCTCGGGACAGCACAACATCGCGCTGTTCGGAGCCGGCCACCTGGGCACGGCGATCGCCACCTCCGACATCTTCGCCGACCACGGCTTCCGCGTGGTGGCGGTGTTCGACAACGACGAGCGGAAGGTGGGGACTGAGATCGGCCACCTGGAGGTCCGCTCCAAGTCCGAGGTTCGCGACGTGATCGACGAGCAGGACATCGTGGTGGCCGTCCTGGCCGTCCCAGCCTCCGCCGCCCAGGAGCTCGCCGACGAGGTGGCCGACGCGGGCGTGAAGATCATCTTCAACTACTCAGACGCGCTGATCCACGTTGCGCCCGAGGTGACCGTCCACACGTCCAGCCCGGCGGTCGACCTCCTATACGCCCTCTACTTCTATCTGACCTGAGCTCCCTCGACTTCGACAGCGCTCGCGCGGCCCTCGAGGACTCGACCGACTTCACGGTGGGAATCGAGGAGGAATTCGCGCTATTGGATCCGGCCGACCTGGAGCTGGTTCAGCGGTTCGAGGAGTTGCAGGCCGCGGCGGCCAGTGAGGACCCGGCTCTCGCCGGTTCCATCACCGGCGAGCTGATCTCCTCGGAGATCGAGATCCGCTCGGGCAGAGGAGACGACCTGGACAAGGCGATTCTCGCCCAGCGAGACCAGCGCCGGCGGCTGTTCTCGCTCGCAGCCGACCACAGCGTGGCCCTGGGGGCGACCGGCACCCACCCCTGGGCCGACTACCGCGAGCAGCACATCATCGAGACCGAGCACTACCGCCGCGTGGAGGAGGGGCTGAAATACGTCGCCTGGCGCAACAACACGTTTTCTCTGCACGTCCACGTCGGAATCCGGGGAGCCGACCGAGCCGTGCTGGTCTGCGACCGACTGCGGCCCGTGCTGCCTCTTCTGCTCGCCATCTCCGCCAACTCCCCGTTTCTCGACGGCCGCAACTCCGGACTGCACTCGATGCGCACCCAGATCTTCACCAAGAGCTTTCCCCGCTGCGGGGTCCCGGACGAGTTCGGGGGGTGGGAGCCCTATGCCGACTACATCCGTTTCCTTGTCGACACCCGCTCGATCGTTGAGTACACGCAGGTCTGGTGGTCGATCCGGCCACACTTCTCCTTCGGAACCGTGGAGGTCCGGATCTGCGATGCGCAGTCCACCGCTGCCGAATCGGAGGCGCTCGCCTCTCTCATCGTGGCCTGCGTTGCCCAGGCGGCCAAGGACATCGACGCCGGGGTCGAATTTGTGCACCATCCGCGGCGGCTGATCGAAGAGAACGTCTGGCGAGCGGTGCGCTACGGCCTCGACGGGGAGCTGCTTGATCTGGAGCGGCGTCGGCCGTATCCCGCCGCCGAGGCGATCGAGCGCCTCCTTCAGTGGACCGCTCCCGCCCGCGCGGACCTCGACATCGACGTGGCATTGCCTGAGCTCAACGGCGCCCAGCGCCAGCGGCGGATGGCGTCCGCCGGAATGAGCCTCCCTGACGTCTACGCGAACACCGTCGCGGAGACCCGGGGGACGTATGCTGGTTTCCTCGAAGTTCCGAGGAGGTGAGAAATGAGCACCGAGCAGCCAACAGAGGAAGAGCTTCGCGCCGCTTATGAGGCGGAGGTCAAGAAGATTCGTGTCGAGCACGTGGTGCTGGAGCATGTGGTATCGCTGGTCAACCTCGGGATGCGGCGGACCGGTCTCTCGAAGGGAACCGAGGACGAACGCGACGTCGAGCAGGTGCGATTGGCGATCGACGCCATCCGAGCAATGCTGCCGCTGCTCGAGCGGACCGCGCCGGAGCAGGTAAAGCCTGTTCGCGACGCCCTATCCCAGCTTCAGCTGGCGTTCGTGAAGATCGGCGGGGCGCAGGCTCCGAGCGGAGCCGAGCAGGAAGCGCCCACGCCGGCCCCTGCGGAGGGTGGACGACCAACTGAGGCTTCGCCCGAGCAGTCGAAGTCGGGCGGGAAGGGCCCTGCGCAACGCAGCGGCCGGCTCTGGGTGCCAGGCCAGTAGCGTCGGCGCCCGGCCTTTTTTCTCCTCCGCCCGGTACACTCCCGCCCCCTCGGCCTCCGCTCGACTCGGGCGGCGGCCATTTTCAGTGTTGGCAGCGCGTTTCGCGCGCCCTCTCCAACTCTCGAACTAAGAGCTTCCCCGGAGGATCTTCTTGTCTAGCTTTCTGACGCATCACGGCGTCATCGTCGCGCTCGTGTGCGCCGCGGCCGCCCTCGTGTACGGCGTTTTGACCTCACGCCAGCTGCTGGCCCTGTCGCCGGGCAGCGAGCGCATGCGATCGATCTCAGCAGCCGTCCAGGAGGGCGCGCGCGCTTATCTCAACCGGCAGTACCTGATCATCGCCGCCGTCGGGGTGGTGGTGTTCATCTTGCTGATCCCCCTTCAGAACATCCGGGTGGCGATCGGGTTTGCCATCGGTGGAATCTTCTCGGCCTCGGCCGGCTACATAGGGATGAACATGTCCGTGCGGGCCAACGCGCGGGTCGCGGAGTCCGCGCGGGGGGGCATCGCGCCGGCCCTGTCCGCCGCGTTCCGCGGCGGATCGGTGACGGGCCTTCTGGTCGTCGGCCTCGCGCTCTTCGGCCTCTCGATCTACTACGGCATCCTGACGTGGATCGTCGGCGAGACTCCGCGCCACGCTGTCGACGCGTTGATCGGGCTGGGCTTTGGCGGCTCGCTCATCTCGGTGTTCGCCCGTCTGGGTGGCGGCATCTTCACCAAGGCCGCCGACGTCGGTGCAGACCTGGTGGGTAAGATCGAGGCCGGGATCCCCGAGGACGACCCGCGCAACCCGGCGGTGATCGCCGACAACGTGGGTGACAACGTCGGCGACTGCGCGGGAATGGCCGCCGACCTGTTTGAGACCTACGTCGTGACGGCGGTCGCGGTGATGCTGCTCGGCGTGCTGCTGTTCAGCCAGCAGACGTCCGTTGCCCTCTACCCGCTCGTGCTCGGCGCCGTCTCGATCGTGGCCTCCATCATCGGGACGTTCGCCGTCCGCTCCCGGGCGGGCAACGTCGAGCGCGCGCTCTACCAGGGGCTGATCGTCTCGGGGGGTTTGGCCGCTCTGGCCTTCATCCCGCTCACCTACTGGCTGATGAACAACATCACGCTGAAGGGCGGCGCCGCCGCTCCCCACTGGTGGAAGTTCTATCTGTGCGCGCTGATCGGGATCGGGGTGACCGCCCTCCTGTTCGTGATCACCGACTACTTCACGTCGACGCGGTTCGCGCCGGTCAAGAGCACCGCTCGCGCCTCGCAGACGGGCCACGCGACCAACATCATCCAGGGCTTGGCGCAGGGGTTCCAATCCACTGCGCCGCCGGCGATCGTGATCGCCATGGGCATCCTCGGCGCCTGGAAGCTGGCCGGCGGCGGCAGCCAGGGAATCTATGGCATCGGCGTGGCGGTGATGGCCCAGCTGTCGCTCACCGGCCTGATCGTGGCGCTGGACGCGTTTGGCCCCATCACCGACAACGCGGGCGGGATCGCTGAGATGGCCGAGCTTCCCGAGGAGGTTCGCAACATCACCGACCCGCTGGACGCGGTCGGCAACACGACCAAGGCAGTGACCAAGGGATACGCGATCGGCTCCGCCGCGCTCGCGGCACTGGTGCTGTTCAACGCCTTCGAGCGCGAGCTGCCAAAGGCATACAACTTCTCCATCTCCAGCCCACCCGTGCTGATCGGCCTGCTGATCGGCGGCCTGATGGTGTACCTGTTCGTCTCGCTGGCGATGGAGGCCGTGGGCCGGGCCGGCGGAGCGGTGGTCGAGGAGGTGAGACGGCAGTTCCGCGAGAAGCCGGGGATCATGGAAGGAACCGAGCAGCCCGAGTACGGAGTCGCTGTCGCTCTGGTGACCCGCGCCGCGCAGCGCGAGATGATCCTCCCGTCGCTGATCCCGATCGTAATCACCTTGATCGTGGGGCTGATCAGCGTCCAGGCGCTCGGCGGTCTATTGATCGGCGTCATCGTTGTTGGCCTGTTCGTCGCGATATCGATGACCTCGGGTGGCGGCGCGTGGGACAACGCCAAGAAGCTGATCGAGGACGGCGCGTACGGCGGTAAGGGATCAGAGGCCCACGCCGCCGCCGTTACCGGCGACACCGTCGGGGATCCCTACAAGGACACCGCAGG
>VAWT01000442.1 GCA_005883415.1 Actinomycetota bacterium
AGGCTTACGCTTGGCGGCGCGGCGGGCGGAGGGGATGCCGCGGGGCTGCGCGGGCTGCCGGAGCCGGGTGTCGGCAGCGCGCTTTCCGGGCTTGCGCGACGTCGGCCGCGACCGAGCCGGCTTCGGCTTCGGCTTCGGCTTGGAGTCCGCGGCTCGCCGGGACTCGGCTTTCGCCGGCTCGCGGCCGCTCGGCGGCTCGCCGCGCTTCTCGCTCCGGCGGTGCGGGCGGGTGTGCGGTAGCGAGCTCAGGACGTCGGTGGGACGGTCCTCGTTCATCTCCGCTCAATCATCGCATGCGATCCATCCGGCTCGCCGGGGCGTTAAACAATTTGCACGCAAGTTGAAACGGTCTGGGCCGTTGTAGGTAAAGAACTAGAACGGAATGCCGAAAACATCTCCCACCAGGTCCGCGGCGCGGCCGAACACCGTCGCGGCGAGGTACCACACCCATCCGACTCCGTGCCCCAGGCTGCTTTGACTTCAAAAAATATAGCCTTATACTCGTGTTTTACTGGCGGGCGTGCGCCCTGGAGGCTGCGGTCCGCCTTTTGATCCTTAGCCGCCGGCCATGCCCCTGACGCCGGTGTGAACGACTGGAACGGAACCTTCAGATGTCTGTAGCGGAACTCCAAGAACTCGAAGAGATCAAGGGACTCGTCAACCGCGGGCAGCAGCTCGGCGTGCTGACCTACGCCGAGATCACCGGCGCGGTGTCCGAGCTCGATCTCGACGAGGCCGACGTAGAGGAGCTGCACGGCTTCCTCGAGCGGGCGGAGATCGAGCTCGTCGAGGAGCTCGACCCGGCGATCGCCGCGAACGAGCTCGAGCGCGCCCCCGACAAGCGCGGGCGTCGCAAGCCCAAGACGGCACTCGACCTGAAGCCGGATATGACCACCGATTCCCTTCAGCTGTTCCTGAAGGACATCGGCAAGGTCAGGCTGCTCACCGCCCAGGAGGAGGTCGACCTGGCCAAGCGGATCGAGCGCGGCGACCTCGACGCCAAGCAGAAGATGGTCGAGTCCAACCTCCGCCTCGTCGTCTCGATCGCGAAGAACTACCGCAACCAGGGGCTGCCGTTCCTCGACCTGATCCAGGAGGGGACGCTCGGACTGGTGCGCGCGGCCGAGAAGTTCGACTACCGCAAGGGCTTCAAGTTCTCGACCTACGCGACCTGGTGGATCCGCCAGGCGATCGCCCGCGCGCTGGCCGACAAGGCGCGGACGATCCGGATTCCCGTGCACGTGGTCGAGAAGCTCAACAAGATCGGGCGGGCGGAGCGCAAGCTCGTGACCGAGCTGGGCCGCGAGCCCACCGCCGAGGAGATCGCCGAGGTGACGGGGATCGAGCCCGACGAGGTCGAGTCGATCAAGCGCTCCGCGCAGGCGCCGGTCTCGCTGGAGAAGCCGGTCGGCGACGAGGAGGAGTCCGAGTTCGGCCAGTTCATCGCCGACGAGCGGGCCGAGTCGCCGTATGAGCGGGCGGCCGAGATCTTGACCAAGGAGGCGCTCCGCGAGGCGCTCGAGAACCTGAGCTATCGCGAGCGGCGCGTGCTCGAGCTCCGCTATGGGCTCGGCGGCGAGCATCCGCGGACCCTCGACGAGGTCGGGCGGACATTCAACGTCACGCGCGAGCGGATCCGCCAGATCGAGAATCAGTCGCTGAAGAAGCTCCAGTCGCTGGCCGAGGCGCAGAAGCTTCGCGACGTCGCCTAGCCTGCGGACGCACGAATCCGCTGCGTCCCCACGCTTCACCAACTGAAGCCAGCCCGCGCACCCTGTCGCTGCGCCTGCGCGCGCTCGAGGAGGAAGGGATCGTCAGGCGGCAGACCTATCCGGAGGTCCCGCCGCGAGTGGAGTACGCGCTCACGGAGAAGGGCCGCGCGCTGGTCCCCCTGATCGAGGACATGCGCGTCTACGGCCGCGAGTGGCTGGGGTGCGCAGTCGACGAGCTAAGCATCGCGGACGCCGAGGCGCCCGCCCGCGCGCCGGCCGTCGCCGCAGTCTGAGCATCCTCGGATGCGGGTCTCCGTCGCCGCCGACGAGCTGACCGGCGTCGCTGAGGTGCTCCTCGAGGAGCTCCGCCACCGGGGCCACGAGCCGATTCTCCACGGCGCGTATGCCGAAGGGGAGCGGTCCGACTGGGCCTGGGCGAGCGAGTCGGCCGCCCGCGACGTCGCCGAAGGCCGGGCCGAGCACGGGATCGTGGCCTGCTGGACGGGGACCGGGGCCTGGATCGCGGCCAACAAGGTTCGGGGAATCCGGGCCGCGTTGTGCGGCGACGCCGCCACTGCGGAGGGGGCCCGGCGGTGGAACGACGCCAACGTGCTGGCGCTGAGCCTGCGCCGGACCTCGCCCGCCGAGCTCGAGGAGATCCTCGACGCGTGGTTCTCGGGCAGCTCGAGCGAGGACGAGGACGACGTCGAGAACATCGTGCACGTGCAGGAGATCGAGCACCCGCGCTGAAATCGCGGTCCGTGCAAGACCGGACCCTGCACTCGATCCTCGAGGAGTTCACCGCGGATGCCGCCGCGCAGCTGAGCTCGGAGACGGCGGGCGGGGCCGAGATCCCGTTCGAGGTGATCGATGCGCAGGGGCGGCCGGGAAGCGTGCCGCTGTACTGCTACCGGCCGCTGACGACCGACTTCATCGGCGAGCGGTTGGCACTGCTGTCGGGGCTGCCCACGTACGCGCCGGCGGTCCGGGCGCTCGTGGGACTCGACCGGCTCACCGACTATCTGAGCCAGCGCGGCGAGCGGATCCCAGGCCATCCGCGAGAGCGGGCCGATGCGGCGGTGCTCTCGTTCCTGGGTCGGGTGTTCGCCGACCGCAGCGACTTCGCCTTCGACCCGGTCCGGTTCGAGCTCGCCTACTCCGAGCTCGAGCGCGCGCTGTATGACGGCCGCGCCGTGACGCAGGTGATCGCGCCGCTCTCGGGCGTTGCGCTCGATCACGGCACCACCGAGATAGCGCTCGGCGAGGGCCTCTCCCTGATCCGCGGCGACACGCTCGCCGATGCGCCGGCCGACGCGGTGTGGGGCGAGACCGAAGAGCCCCAGGTGCTGGCGATGCTGACGAGTACTCAGGAGCGTTCGATGCAGCCGCCGGTGTCGGTCGCGCGGGCGCGGTTCCGCCGGGTCCTGACCGCGCTCAGGCTGTTCGAGCGCGGCGGCTACGCGCTCGGTCCGCTCGCGTGGACCCGAACCGACACCGGTCCGTGGCGGCCCGTTCCGTTCGGGGGCAGCGGGCGGCCGAGACTGCTGACTCTGATC